>JAKAFI010000088.1 GCA_021818005.1 Acidobacteriota bacterium
TGCCCCAGGTCGGGCCGGAGCGCGAGCTCCTCAAGGCCTACTTCGACGACCGCTACGAGCGCGGCTTCGAGTACGCCTACCTGATCCCGGGGATGACGAGGGTGGTGCAGGCGGCCGGCCGGCTCATCCGCTCGGCCGAGGACCGCGGGGTCATCGCGCTGGTTTGCAAGCGCTTCCTCGCCGAGCCGTACCGCTCGCTGCTGCCCGAGGCGTGGACCGGCGGCGACCCCCGCTCGCTCCACCGCGCCGACCCGGCGGCAGCCGTCCGCTCGTTCTTCCTCGGGGAAGATGGACACCCGTGATATCGTTGGCGAGTCCAGCCGGAGCGGCAGGGGGGATCATGGAAACCGTCGGCAACATCCTCGGCGACAAGGGTACGGAAGTCTTCAGGGTTACCCCCGAGACCACGGTCTTTCACGCCGTCCAGCAGATGTGCGCGAGGCGCGTCGGCGCCATCCTCGTCTGCGACGGCACGGCGTGCTCGGGGATCTTCAGCGAGCGCGACCTGATGAACCGCGTCATCCTCCCCGGCCTCGACCCGAGGGCGACGCCGGTCAGCGCGGTGATGACCAGCGACGTGGCGTGCGTGCAGCCCGGCACCACCGCCAGCGAGGCGATGGCGATCATGACCGAGCGCCGGTGCCGCCACCTGCCCGTGGTCGAGAACGGTGAGATCGTCGGGATCGTCTCGATCGGCGACCTGGTGCGGTGGGATTCACGCAACCAGGCGTTCGAGCTGCGCATGCTCACCGACTACATCCACGGCAAGTACCCGGGCTGACGTCGTTGCCCGCGCTCAAGGTCTTCGACGCGGCCGCGCTCGCGGACACGCAGGCAGCGGCCGCCGGCTCGCCGCGCCGGCGCGCCAACCTCAACCTCCACCCGACGCTCGCGGACCCCGTCCAGAGGCTGCTCAACGTGTTCCAGCCCGGCACCTACATCCGGCCGCACCGGCACGAGGCGTCGCGCTTCGAGCTCTTCCTCGCCGTGGCGGGCCGCGCCGCGATCGTGACGTTCGACGAGGCGGGAGACGTGGCCGAGACCGCCGTCATCGGCTCCGCCGCCGCCTGGGCCGTCGAGCTCGCCGGCGGGGCCTGGCACACCGTCGTCTCACTCGCGGACGACACCGCGCTGTTCGAGGTCAAGCCCGGCCCCTATCGGCCGCTCGCCAAGAGCGACTTTGCGCCGTGGTCACCGCCCGAGGGCACGGCCGCCGCCGCCGACCTGGTGCGGCGCTGGGAGGCGCTCGCCGGGGTCGCTACCGCGCCAGGACGTTGAACTTGAGGATGCACCAGATCGCCTCGAAGCCGTCCTTCCAGCCGATCTTCTTCCCCTCCGCGTAGGTGCGTCCGTGGTACGAGATCGGGACCTCGTAGATCCGCACCCCCATCCGCGCGACCCTCGCCGTGAACTCGGGCTCGAAGCCGAACCTCTCCGAGGTCAGCCGGAGGCGCTCCTTCACATCGCGAGTGAAGACCTTGTAGCACGTCTCCATGTCCGACAGGTTGAGGTCCGTGAGCATGTTCGACAGGAGCGTCAGGAAGCGGTTGCCGAGCTGATGCCAGAAGAAGAGGACGCGGTGGGACCCGCCGAGGAAGCGGCTGCCCAACACGACGTCGGCGTGCCCCGCCAGGATCGGCGCCAGCAACACCGGGTAGTCGGCCGGGTCGTACTCGAGATCGGCGTCCTGGACCACGATGATCTCGCCCGTCGCGTGCTCGAACCCCGTACGCAACGCGGCGCCCTTGCCGCGGTTGCGCTCGTGCCCGACCCACAGGTACCGGCACGGGACCGCCCCGCGATCCGGGGCCCGGTACGCCGCCAGGCGCGTCGCCGTGGCGTCGCGCGAGCCGTCGTCCACGGCGACGATCTCGATCTCCGAAACCGCCGCCGGATAGGGAGCGGCCGCCACGCGGTCCAGCACGCCGGTGACCGTCCCCTCCTCGTTGTATGCGGGCACCACGATCGACACCCTCACGCGGACCACCCCCTTCCCATCGCACCGGTGCGCCGCTTGCACGATCGCCACGCCGACGCTACCGTGCCGCCGTGAGCGGGGCGCTCTCGCTGCCGATCCTCGTCGTCCTGGCCTGGGTCATGGCCGGCGTGGTTCATTGGCACCTCCACCACGGGGCCGCGATCGCCCCGTTGCTGCCGTGGACGATGGCCGGCATGGCGCTGGTCGCGATCGCGATGGCGTTGCTCCTCGTCTCGGTTCCGGCGCCGCCGATCGGACAGCTGGTGCGGTTCGTGCTCCTGGTCGAGGGGATCGGCGGTTTCTGGCTGCTCGCCCGTCGCGCCTCGAACGGCTCGGGCAATGGACGGAGCTGACACCCCGGTCGAGGTCCCCCTCGGCGACACCCTCGATCTGCACCCGTTCGCGCCGCGCGACGTGCCGTCGGTCGCGGTCGAGTTCCTGATCGCCGCCCGCGCCGCTGGGCTCGCCGAGGTACGGCTCATCCACGGCCGCGGGCGCGGCGTGCAGCGCGCCGCCGTCCTCGCCGCGATCGCGCGATTGCCGTGGGTCGTCGCGGCGCACGAGGCGCCGCCCGATCGCGGCGGCTGGGGCGCCACCGTCGTCGTTCTCGCACCCGCAGGGGACGCCGGCACCACCACGCCCGGCTAGTCGAGGTCCACGTCGCGCACGGGCTTTGTCACCGGCTCGCTCTTGGCGACCTCGAGCAGCTTCTTGAACTTCTCCTCCCGGATCGTGGCGCCGGCCCGCTCGCTGCGCATCGCCTCTTCCATTTTCGCCCGGGCGACCGCCTTCTCCTCGCTGAGCGCCTGCAGGCGCCCCTCGAGCGATGCCGCGGCCCTCGGCGCCTCGTGCGGCTGCGAGCCGACGATCACCTTCCGCTCCTCGTCGAGCTCGAGCAGCGCCTGGCAGTGCGGGCATGTCACCGAGAAGGTAGCCATCGTCACCTCTCCACGGCGATTGTACCCGGAGCGCCGAGTTCGCGGACCGTTCAGGCTCCGGCGCGCAGCCGGACCAACTGGTCGAGAGCGGCGAGGAAGCGTTCGTTCTCGGCGTGGGTCCCGACCGACACGCGAGCGCAGTTGACCAGGCCCGGCCCGCCCACGGGCCGGATGATGACGCCGCGTTTCTGGAACTCGAGGAACAGCTCGCCGACGTCGGTTCCGAACTCGACCAGGACGAAGTTGGTCACCGACGGCGTGAACCGCACCTGGCGCCGGCGCAGCTCGTCCTGCAGGAACGCCAGCTCGCGCAGGTTGTGCTCGCGCGACCGTTGCGCCCAATCGTGGTCGTCGAGCGCGGCGACGGCCGCCACCTGCGCCAGAGACGAGGTGTTGAACGGCGAACGGACGCGGTTGACCATCGCCACGACCTCGGCGGACGCGAGGCCGTAGCCGATGCGCAGCCCGGCGAGCCCGTAGATCTTGGAGAACGTCCGCAACACCATGACGTTGCGCCCTGCCTTGACGTCGGCGAGGCCGTCGGGATAGTCCGGTTGCGCCACGTACTCGTGATAGGCCTGGTCCAGCACGACGAGCGCCCGGTCGCCCGCCTCGGCGAGGAAGCGGTCGAGCGCGGCGCGGGTGAAGTAGGTCCCGGTCGGGTTGCAGGGGTTGGCGAGGAGGACGAGCCTGGTGCGATCGGTGATCGCGCACGCCAGCGCCGGCAGGTCGTGGCCCCGTCCGGCGGTGGCCGGCGCCGTCACCGCCTTGCCGTTGACCTGGCGGACGGCGAGCTCGTACGACACGAACGACTGTTCCGAGAACACGGCCTCGTCGCCGTCGGCGAGGAACGCCCGCGCCAGCATCTCGATGATCTCGACCGAGCCGGCGCCCAGGATCACCTGCTCGAGGTCAACCCCGTGGCGGACGGCGATGGCCCGGCGCAGCGCGTACCCGCTTCCGTCCGGATACCGGTGCACCGTGGGGAGCGCCGCCGCCACGGCGGCGACCGCTTTCGGGGACGGACCGAGCGGGTTTTCGTTCGACGCCAGCTTGACGATGTCGGTCACGCCCAGCTCGCGCTGGACCTCTTCGATCGGCCGTCCCGGGACGTAGACGCCCAGCTTGCGGATGTACTCCGGCACCTGTGGTCGACGCATCGTCACCTCTCCCCACCCGCCGTCCGCCGCGGCGAAGCCCTTCGATCTCGGCTTCCGTCAGCTCGCGCCACGCCCCGGGCTTGAGGGCGGCGTCGCGCACCCCGCCGATCGCGACCCGCAGCAACCGTTGCACCGGGTGCCCGATCCGCGCGAACATTTCCCTCACCTCGTGGGTTTTCCCCTCGCCGACCACGATCCGCCACCACGAGTTCGCCCCCGTGGCGGTCGGCCGTACCAGAGCGATCTCGTGCGGGACCACGCGCTGGCCCTCGATCGGCGTCCCGCGCGCCAGCTTGCCGCGGTCGGCCTCGTCGGGCACCCCCTTCACCTTCACCAGGTATTCGCGCATCACGCCGTAGCGCGGGTGCGCCACCCGCAGCGCGAACTCCCCGTCGTTGGTGAGGATGACCAAGCCCTCCGAGCCGTAGTCGAGGCGTCCGACCGGGAACACCCGCTCGCCGACCTTGCCGCCGAGGACGTCGAGCACGGTCGTGCGCTCCTCGGGGTCCTCCGTCGTCGTGACCACGCCGACCGGCTTGTACAGCAGGATGTAGCGCCCCGGCGGCGCCGGCCGCAGGCGCTTGCCGTCGATCTTGATCGAGTCGCTGGCGGGGTCGGCCTGGTCGCCGAGCTCGGCGCGCCGGCCGTTGATCGTGACCCGTCCCTCGCGGATGCGCTCCTCGGCGTCGCGGCGGGAGCACACACCGGCGCGGGCGATCAGCTTCTGGATCCGCTCAGGCTTCACTGGTCCCGTCCCCGGACACCTGCTCCGCCTCCTCCGGCGTCGGCAACGCCGCGAGGTCGGGCAAGCCGAAGTGTACCAGGAACTCCTTGGTCGTCCGGTACAGCAGCGGCGTCCCGACGACCTGCTTGCGCCCCGCCGCCGCCACGAGCTTGCGCTCCACCAACGTCCTCACCACGCCCGCAGAGTTGACGCCGCGCAGGAAGTTGATCTCCGGCAACGTGATCGGCTGGCGGTACGCGACGATCGCCAGGGTCTCGAAGGCCGCCTGCGACAACCGCGCCCGGGAGCGATACCCGAGGTACTCGCGCAGCGCTCCCTCGTGCTCGGGCCGCGTCGCCAGCCGCCATCCCCCGCCCACCGACTCGACCTGCAGACCGCTCCCCTCCTGCTCGTGCCGACGGCGGAGCAGCTCGATCGCCGCCTCGACCTGCGCGCGGTCCACCCCCTCCCCCACCACCGCGAGCAGCGCCTCGATCGTGACCGGTTCCCCGGCCACGGCGAGCACGGCCTCGACGACCGCGGCGAGGCTCGCGAGCTCAGCCATCGACGAGGGCGTCCATCGGCAGCGCCACGCCTGTCGGCGTCAGGTAGATCTCGGCGAACGGGGCCCGCTGGTGGGCGGTCGCCGTCCCGAGGCGCACCAGCTCGAGCGCCGCGAGCAGGAACGTCACGCCCTCGAGCCGGTCGGGACGCGTCAGCAGGTGGGAGAGCAACGGGAAGCTGCGCTGCCGGCTGATCAGCTCGAACAGCTCCACGATCTTCTCCCGCACCGAGAAGCGGATCGGGGCAAGCTCCATCGCCGCCGGATGCTCGCGCAGGTGGCGCTCCATCACCGCGCGCAGCGCGCCGGCGAGGGCCAGCACGTCGACCTCCTCGAGATCGAGCTCGACCTCCGTCGGCGCATCCGGCGCGGCGCACCGCACCGCCTCGACGCCGCGGCGCAGCTCCGCGAGGCCGGCCAGCTCGGCGGCGGCGGCCTTGACCTTCTCGTACTCGACCAGGCGCTCGACGAGCTCCTGGCGCGGGTCCTTCTCCTCCCCCTCGTGGCGGGGCAGCAGCATCCGCGACTTGATGAGCAGCAGCCAGGCCGCGTAGACGAGGTACTCGCCCGCAATCTCGAGGTCGAGGCGCTCCATCCGCCCCAGCGCCTCGTGGTACTGGTCGCAGATGCGGACGATCGGAATGTCCCAGATCGAGACCTTCTCCTCGCGCACCAGGTGCAGGAGCAGGTCGAGCGGGCCCTCGAACACGTCCAGCACGACGGCCGGCCGCGGTTGCGGCTCGCCGGCTACGACAGCAGGATCCATAGCAGCCCCGTCACGAACGGTCGCAGGAGGACGCTCAGGAAGCCGGTCCAGAGCAAGGCGAACAGGAGCAGCATGCCGTAGCGCTCGAGCTGGGCCCAGCGCCAGTGCCACGCCGGCGGCAGCAACGCCCCGACCACGTGACTGCCGTCGAGCGGCGGGATCGGGATCAGGTTGAACACCGCCAGCACGATGTTCACGGTCGCCAGCGAGAACAGCAGGTAGATCAGCGGCGCCGCCACCCCGGTCGCCCCCAGGGCGCCGCGTTCCAGCATCGCCATCAGCAGCGGGCGGAAACCGGGCGTCGCGGCCTTCACCGCCAGCAGCACGCCGGTCACGATCGTCGCCAGCACCAGGTTCGACGCCGGGCCGGCCAGGCCGACCAGCGCCGGGTCACGGCGCGGGTTGCGCAGGTTGCGGCTGACGAACGGGACCGGCTTGGCCCAGCCGATGATCGGCGCGCCGAGGAACGCGAGCATCAGCGGGAAAACCACCGTTCCGATCGGGTCGATGTGCTTGAGCGGGTTCAAGGTGATGCGGCCGAGCCAGCGCGCCGTCGGATCGCCGAGGCGCTCCGCCACCCACCCGTGCGCCGACTCGTGCACCGAGATCGCCACGGCGAACGCGAGCAGCTGGATCACGATCTGGGGCAGACGGACGACGAAGCTCTCCATGGCGCGGGCATGGTAGCAGACGCGGCGCCCGCCGCTTCCCTCGTCTGCGATAATCGTTTTGGGACGCGTGGCGCGGGGCCCGCGCCTCCCCGGGGAGGCGTCGTGCCGCATCGCTTGGCGTCGAAGCTGATCCTGGCCCTCGCCCTGATCGTGCTCCTCGTGAAGACCGTCGCGATGTACGTCAACGTGACGAACCAGGAGGCGCGCCTGCTCGAGAGCATGACGCTGGGAGCCGATCAGCTCTCGCGCAGCATCACCGCGGCCACCTGGCAGATGATGCTCGCGGACCGGCGGGACGCGGCCTACTCGGTGATGCGCACGATCGCCCTCAAGCAGGGGATCGACCGGATCCGCATGTTCAACAAGGACGGCGAGCTGATGTTCTCGACGGTCCCCGAGGAACGCGTGCTCGTGGACAAGCGCGCCGAGGTGTGCAACCCGTGCCACGCCTCCTCGCAGCCGCTGGTCAAGGTCGACGTCCCGAACCGGGCGAGAACGTTCCGCGACACCGACGGGAAGCGCAAGCTGGCGATGATCACGCCGATCTACAACGAGCCCTCCTGCAGCGGGGCGCCGTGCCACGCCCACCCCGCCGCCGTGAGCGTCCTCGGCGTCCTCGACCTGGGGATCAACCTGGTGCGCGTGGACCAGGAGATCGCCTCGGTCCGCGCGCGAACGTTGGGACTGGGCCTGGTCGAGGTGGTCCTCATCGGCGTCCTCATCGTCTTCTTCACCCGCCACTTCGTCGAGACGCCGATCCTGCAGCTGATCGACGGCACCAGGGCGATCAGCGAGATGAAGCTCGACCAGCCGATCACCATCCGGTCGAGCGTCGAGCTCGAGCAGTTGTCCCGCTCGCTCAACGTCATGCGCGAGCGGCTGCAGGCCGCGATCGCGGAGAAGGCCGAGTTCACCCAGCGGCTCGAGAGCAAGGTCGAGGAGCGCACCGCACAGCTGCGGGCCGCGCAGCAGAAGCTGCTCCAGACCGACCGCCTCGCTTCGCTCGGCCAGCTCGCGGCGAGCGTCGCGCACGAGATCAACAACCCGATCTCGGGGGTCCTCAACCTCTCGATGCTGATGCAACGCATCCTCACCGACGACGGCATCCCCCAGGAGCGGGTTGCCGAGTTCCGGCGCTACTTGGGACAGATCGCGTCGGAGACGTCGAGGGTGGGGCGCATCGTCTCCGACCTGCTCTCGTTCTCCCGCCGCTCCCGGCCGCAGAGCAGCGAGTCGGACCTCAACTCGCTGGTGACGACCACCACCTCGCTCGTCGCCCACCAGCTCGACCTCGCCGGCGTCGCGGTCGACCTCGACCTCGCCGAGGCTCTGCCGAGCGTTCGCTGCGACCCCTCGCAGATCCAGCAGGTCGTCATCAACCTGGTCCTCAACGGCGCCGAGGCGATCAAGGGCGGCGGCCGTGTCACCGTTCGCACCCGTGCGGCGCCGGACGGGAGGGCGGTCGTGCTCGAGGTCGCGGACACCGGCTCCGGGATCCCGCCCGAGCTGGTGAGCAAGATCTTCGACCCGTTCTTCACCACCAAAGAGGAGGGGAAGGGCGTCGGCCTCGGGCTCGCGGTCGTGTACGGCATCGTCAACGCCCACGGCGGCGAGATCGAGGTCGCGACCCGTCTCGGCGAGGGGAGCACGTTCCGGGTGACGCTGCCGCTGCAGCCGCCCGAGCCCCCTTTGCCGGCCCCGGGAGCCGGTGGGAGAGCCTGAGGGGTGATCGGCCTGGCCACCGCCGGTGCCGTGGACGAGGAAGCCGTCGCGTTCGCCGCGTCCTCCCTGGCGTCGGCGCTCGGCGTCGCCACGGCGCTCCTCGGGCCTCTCCCCGAACCCGCGTACGCGTACGACGGGAGCCGGGGCCAGTACAGCTCGACCCTCATCCTCCTCGACGCCGTCGCCCGGCGCCCGGCCGAGGCCACGAAGCTGCTCGTCGTGACCGAGCACGACCTGTTCATTCCGATGCTGTCGTTCGTCTTCGGCCAGGCCCAGGTCGACGGCCCGGTCGCGGTCATGTCGCTGGCCCGGCTCCGCCAGGAGTTCTACGGCGTGCGCGGCGACCGCGCCCTGCTCCTCCAGCGGGTGCGCAAGGAAGCGCTGCACGAGATCGCTCACACCTACGGCCTGACGCACTGCAGCGATCCGAGTTGCACGCTCAGCCTCTCCACCGACATCCGCCAGCTCGACAGGAAGGGCGGCGACTTCTGCGCGGGCTGTGCGATCCTGGTACACGACGCCGTCGCCGCCGTGCACGACTCGTTACGCGGTTCGTACCGCAGAGGGGGCGCGAGGTGAAGAAAAACTGGGTCATCCTGGTCGTCGACGACGAGCCCGTGATGCGCGAGTCGCTCGCCGCGTGGCTTCAGGAGGACGGCTACACGGTGGACACGGCGGCCTCCGGGCGGGAGGCGGTCGAGTTGGCGGCCGCGAGGGACTACGCGATCTACTTCGTGGACTTGAAGATGCCGCCGGGGATGGACGGCCTCGCGACGATGATGGAGATCCGCAAGCTCCACCCCGAGGCCTCCGTCATCATCATGACCGCGTACGCCACCGTCGACACCGCGATCACGGCGATGAAGGAGGGGGCGCAGGAGTACATCGTGAAGCCGTGCAACCCCGAGGAGATCTCCCTCCTCGTCGCGCGGATCATCAAGGTCAAGACCCTGCAGCGGGAGAACCAGATCCTGCGGCAGCGCCTCGCCGGGCAGTACAGCTTTCACGACATCATCTCGAAGAGCCCGAAGATGAGGGAGATCTTCGAGCTGGTGCGGGACATCGCGAGCCTGAAGAGCACCGTGCTGATCCAGGGGGAGAGCGGGACGGGCAAGGAGTTGGTGGCACGCGCGATCCACTTCTCCGGCGACCGCGCCGCCAGCCCGTTCGTCCCGGTCTCGTGCGCCGCCCTGGCGGAGAGCCTGCTCGAGTCGGAGCTCTTCGGGCACGAGAAGGGCTCGTTCACCGGCGCCTCCGAGCGCAAGCGGGGAAAGTTCGAGCAGGCCGAGGGCGGCACGCTCTTCCTCGACGAGATCGGCGACATCTCGGCGAAACTCCAGGTCGACCTGCTGCGCGTGCTGCAGGAGCGAGCGTTCTTCCGGGTCGGCGGCAGCGAGGAGGTGCGCGTCGACGTGCGGGTGATCGCGGCCACGCGTGTCGACCTGCAGGAGAAGGTCGCGGCGGGAGCGTTCCGCGACGACCTCTTCTACCGGCTCAACGTGATCAACATCCGCATCCCGCCGCTGCGTGAGCGGCGCGAGGACATCCCCCTGCTCGCCGCCGCCTTCCTCGAGCGGCTCTCCCGGGAGATCGGCAAGGAGGTCGGAGAGCTCTCGGAGGGCGCGCTCAGGGTGCTGATGGACCACGACTGGCCCGGCAACGTTCGCGAGTTGGAGAACGCGATTGAGCGGGCCATCGTTACCGCCAGGACTCGCGTCCTGACCGAGGAGGAGTTCGTCTTCCTCCGCCAGGCCCCCGCCGGTGCCGGCGCGTGGGCGGCACCGGACTCGCTGCCGCTGGCCGAGGTCGAGCGCCAGGTGATCGTGGCGACGTTGGCCCGCACGGGTGGCAACATCAAGGAAGCGGCCGGCATCCTCGGCATCGACCGCTCCACCCTGTACGACCGCCTCAAGCGGTACGGGCTCAACCGCTAGGCGCTCCCCGCCCCCGCCGTCGTCACGTTCGCGGGGTCTTCAGCCCGACGACGTCGCCGAGCTCCTGGCTCGGCCTCGGAGAGCCGGGTCGCCGGCCGTCACCGGAAGTACAGGCCGGCGCCTCACCAGGCGGCCCGCCATTGGAGATGGGGGGAGAAGAACTCCTCG
>JAKAFI010000089.1 GCA_021818005.1 Acidobacteriota bacterium
GGGTCGCCCGTGACGAACAGGGCATCCTGGATGCGCAGGTAGTTGAGGTCGTTGGCGTACTCCTGCGGCGACTTGACCTCGGCGTCCATGCCGTAGAAGTCGTACTTCCAAACGCTGTTGATCTCACCCTTGAGGCCGGCGACGAGGCGGAAGTCGGTGTGGGTCATGCGCGAGTCGCGCGGACCGCCCTCGACGTTGCGGCGAAGAATCAACAGGCCCGCGTCCCCCATGACTCCGTCCGGCCCCATGATCCCCGGGCCGTAGCCGGCGTTGGTGCAGATCTTCTTGTACTGGTCGGCACTCAGCATCGGGTTGTCGCAGTTGATGAACGACGTGTTGCCGAAGTCGCCCGACGGCGCGATCTGACCGTCGGTGTAGTCGTTCATGAACATGACGGACATGTAGCCCCTGAAGTGCCGGTTCCAGTCGTAGTTCACGAAGCCGCCGGCCGTCCAGCGCTCGTCCGGCCGCTGCATCCAGTTGTAGATGGCATAGTTGAAGACGTCGCCGGCAGTCTTGTTACGGAACGTGTTGCCGGCGCCCGAGGTGTCCAGCGTGTAGGCGCCGCCGTCGTCGGTGTAGAACGAGCCGGTCGCCGAGGTCCCCGAGCCGCCGCACCTTGGGCCGGCAGTGCTGAGGCCGAGCACCGAGCAGTTGGTGTAGTCGCGCCGGTTCTTCAGCAGGCCGGCCGTCTTGCGGTAGTCGATATAGGCCGAAGCGCTGCCCTTGCCGTCGGCGAACTTGCCGCCCATCGCCACGTACGCGTCGAGCGAGCCGCCGTCCCACGCCTCACCCTTGGGGTAGCTGAAACCCTTGGCCGCGTTGATCCTCTCCGCGATCTTATTATTGTTGTTGTGCTCGTAGCCGCCGAAGTTGATGCCTGCGCGCACACCCTCGAAGTCCTTGTCGAGGATGAAGTTGACCACGCCGGCCACGGCGTCGGCGCCGTACACCGAGGAGGCGCCGCCGGTGAGCACGTCCACGCGCTTGACGAGGAACGCGGGGATGAAGTTGAGGTCGGGGGCGGTCGCGAACGCGTCGCCCGAGGACATGCGCTTGCCGTCGATCAGCACCAGGGTGCGGACCGTGCCGAGGTAGCGCAGGTCGATCGTCGCCGTACCGGAGGAGCCGTTCGACACGGTCGAGTTCTGCGCCGCGAACACCTGCGGCAGCGTCTGCATGAGGTCCTCGAGTCGGGTCGCGCCGCGGTAGGAGAGGTCTTCCACGTTCATCGTGGTGACCGGGCTCATCGCCTCCAGCGTCGGCCGCGGAATCAGCGACCCGGTGACCGTCACCTCTTCCTTGTACGAGCTGCGCATCTGGACTTCCAACGTCACCAGCAGGCCCGCGCCCACGTTGATGTCGCTCTTCTCCTGGGTCGCGAAACCGGGCAGCGTGAACTTCACCGCGTACGTGCCCGCGGGAAGCCCGGTCAGCCGGAACTTACCCTGCAGGTCGCTCGTGGCCATCTTCGCTTCCCGGAGCGCCGGCGAGCTCAGCTCGACCGTGACGCCGGGCAGCGCCATCTTGGTCTCGTCCACGATCGTGCCTTCGATGCTCCCGGTCGCCTGGGCAAAGGCCCCGACGGCGAGGAGCGTCGCGGCGACTGCCAAAACCGCAAACCTGACGCGCTTCATACAGCCTCCTTTCCTCCGTTAAGTGCGATTGCGCCAACTGACACGCTCTGACCGCAACGGTTCGTTGCTCGACCCGCCTCCTTTCCTCCCGAGTTGCGAAATTGACTCACGTGCCGCAACACCTCCTGCTCAAACACAGCTGTTCTTGCCGCGGAGTATATGCAAGCCACACGCCCGAGGCAAGGGGTCCGCCCGAGGCGGCGGGGACCCGATATGTCCAGATTTTTGAATTTCTGTTCGACAATTCGGATGACGCCGCGCGGGGGGTCGCGCTCGCGGGCCTCAGACGACGAGGCGGCAACCCATCGCGATCGAGAAGAACTTCGACTCCTCCGAGTCCGCGCGGCTGGTCAGCACGCATGGCGCCGAAGCGCCCACCACCACTGCCGCCAGGCGCGCCCCGCCCAGGATCGTCGCCGACTTGTAGAACGCGTTGCCGGTTTCGATGTTGGGGAAGATCAACACGTCGGCGTCCCCGGCGACCGCGGAGCGCAGCCCCTTGGTCGCGCACGCCTCCGGCGAGAGCGCCACGTCGAGCGCGAGCGGGCCGTCCACCAGCGCGCCCTTGATCTGGCCGCGCTCGGCCATCTTGGCGATGATGGCGGCGTCCGCGGTCGCCGGCATCCGTTCGGAGACCTTCTCGCTCGCCGCGAGCAGCGCGACCTTGGGCTCGGCGATCCCGAACGAGTGCGCGGCAGCGACCGCGTAGGCGACGATCGTGACCTTGGTCGCCACGTCCGGCGCCGGGATGATCGCGACGTCGGAGACCAGCAGCAGCTTGCCGTGTGTCGCCTGGTACGCGGGGACGTCGAGCACGGTGACGTGGGTGAGGACGGCGCCCCGCGGCAGCAGGCCGAGCTCCTTGTCGAGGATCAGGCGCATGTACGTCTCGGTGCCGATCAGCCCCTTCATCAGCACGTCGGCGTTCCCCTCGCGCACCATGTCGCGCGCGACGGCGCCGGCGCGCGTCTCGTTGGCCTCGTCGACGATCGTGAACAGCTCCGCGTCGACCCCGAAGCGCGCGCACAGGCTCGCGATGCGCCGGCCGTCGCCCACCAGGGTGACCTGCGCGATCCCCTCACGGGCAGCGCGCGCCGCGGCCTGGATCGTGTGCTCGTCGTGCCCCGCCGCGACCGCCAACCGCCGCGCCGGCGCCCCCTTCAGGCTCTCCACGAGTTGCTCGAGCGTCCGGATCTGTTCCATCTCCCCCACCCTTCCGAGTGCAGAGTTGAGAGTGAAAAGTGAAGAGTTGGAGAAGCAGGGAAAAGGGGAGAAGGAAGAGGGAAGAGGAAAGGCAGGGACACCGCCGATATCCGCCTTGTCGTTCCTCTACCCTCTACCCTCTTCCCTCTCACCCTGGGCTCCGACTCCGAACTCTTCACTCTTCACTTTTCACTCTTCACTATTCATTTCATTCCCACGTGCTGCGTTCACGGGGCGTACTCGCGTGCCTCTTCCTTGTGCCCGAGGACGCGCAGCGCGCCCTTGACCAGCGCGAACATCTCGTTCTCCCCCGGGTACACGGTCACGCCGCAGCCGACGGCGGCGACGGCGTCCGTGATCGCGCGGACCAGCTTCTCGGAGCGCGCCATCCCGCCGGTGAGCAGGATCCGGTCCACCGGCTCGCCGTCGAACGCCGGGATCAGCGCGGTGATGTTCTTGGCGATCTGGTACGCCATCGCATCGAACACCGCCGCCGCCTCGCCGTCGCCGTCCGCGATGCGGCGCTCGATCTCGCGCAGATCGCCGGTGCCGAGCAGGTTGGTCAGACCGCCGCAGCCGTTGTTGAGCGCCTGCAGCTCCGCGCGCGTCAGCGTGCCGGAGAAGCACAGCTCGATGAGCTGGCCGACCGGCAGCGAGCCCGAGCGCTGCGGCGTGAACGGCCCTTCGCCGTCGAGGCCGTTGTTGACGTCGATGTAGCGGCCCCTCTTGTGCGCCCCCACCGTGATGCCGCCGCCCATGTGGGCGACGATCACATTGACCTTCTGGTAAAACGTCTCGTTCTCCTCGGCGTACCGGCGAGCGGTCGCGATCTGGTTCAGCGCGTGGCTGATCACCTTGCGTCGGATCGCCTTGATGCCGGTGATCTTCACCCGCTCCGGGGCCTCGTCCACGACCACCGGGTCCACGATGAACGCCGGCCGCCCGGACCCCGCGGCGAGGGCGTCCGCGATCAGCGCGCCGAGGTTGGAGGCGTGCTCCCCGGCCCCGCCGGCCTTCAGCTCCGCGAGCATCGCCTCCGCGATCCGGTAGGTGCCGTGCGGGATCGGGCGCAGCAGGCCGCCGCGCGCCGCGATCGCATCGACGTCGGCGACGCCGAGGCCGTGCGCCGCGAGCGCCTTCTCGATCACCGCGCGGCGGAACGCAAACTGCTCGGTGATCCGCTTCCCCTCGAACGGCGCGAGCTCGGCCGAGCTGTGCTGCAGCTCGGCCGTGAACCGCTCCTGCTCGCCCTCGTACACGCTGATCTTGGTCGAGGTCGAGCCCGGGTTGATCGCCAGCACCCGGTGGCGGCGGAAGAACGTGTCCTTCGGCGTCTGCAGCCAGTCCCCGAACCGGTGCAGGCGCAACACCGAGGCCTTGACGCTGAGGCGCACGTCCTCGGGGGTGCAGTCCATCGCCAGGTCGACGCCGCGCGACTTCAGGCCGATCATCGCGGTGAACTTCTTCGCCCCCGGATAGCGCGTGGCGTAGAGGTGGTAGAGCAGGTTCCCCATGTCGAGGTTCGGGCAGATGATCACGTTCGCGCCGCCTGCCCAGCCGTCGCCGCTGCCGCCGTAGTAGGCGGCCGAGCGCTGCGAGAGCGCGACGCTCATCTTGACCTCGGCCGTGATCTTGATCGAGGCGTAGCGCGAGCCGTGCCGCACGCGCTCGGCGAGCACCCCGGGAACCAGCTCCGCGGCGCGGCGCACGAGTTCCACCGACGGCCCCTCGTCGGAGCCGCGGTGGGAGTACGACACCATCGCCCCGCGGATCTCGGGGAGGACCTCCTCGGGGAGGATGTCGCGGGCGATCGCGCACGTCCCCACGGCCACGTGCGCGAGCGCTTCCGGCGTCATCGTCGCGTTCACCCCGACGTCGCCGAACACCACGATGTTGTGCGGAAAGATCGCGTCCGGATGCCCGTCCGGCAGAACGAAGATGCCGGCCTCGCTCGGCATGTAGCGGATCGTGAGCGCCCGCACCATCGGGCGGAAGAAGTCCTTGGGCTCGTGCGTCGCCCCGCCGACGACCATGTCGGCGTGCCCGAGCCGGACGGCGAGGATGCCGAAATGGGCCGGGTCCGAGACCAGTCGCCGCGCCTCGGCGCCGGACCGGGTCTGACCGCCCTCGCGCCACGTCTCGAGGCAGTGCGAGGCAAACTCGGCGATCATCTTCTCCTGCGCGGCGGGGTCGACGAACGCGCTCTCCGAGAACGTGAACTCGATCCGGTTGGGGTCCACGTGCCCGAGCTCGCGCGCCGCCACCTCGCGCACGGCGGCCTCCGAGGCGAGGAACACTGGCCGCACGAACCGCGGCAGGTAGCACGCGCCCTCCAGGACCCTGGCGTCGAGCGGCTCGACGAAGACGACCGTCGGCCGGGTGCGCGGAACCGCAAGGATCTGCCTCTCGAGCGAACCCTCGATGTCGAACATGCCACTCCTCCCGCCGCGGTGTCGGCGCGCCCCAGCCGGGCGAACCCGGCCGCGATTCTACCAGGAGAATGTGACGAAACGGAACAAGCTCACCGGAGCAAACGTCCGGCCGGCCCGGCCGGGCTTCACGCCGCGGTCACGCGCCCGAGCCAGATCTCGCGCAGCAGCCGGCGGACGAGCGTCAGGAGCTCGCCGATCCCCTCCTGGGCGAGCTCCAGGTACGGCTGGACGCCGGTGGCCAGCGCCTCGGTGCGCGCCTCCTCGCCGCCGTCGTCCTCGACCAGTACGCACCGCATCGCCGGGTGCTCGCGCACCATCTTCGCGAGCGCGCCCCAGAAGGCGGGGTCGGAGTGGCACGAGGTGGCCGCCAGCAGGAGGTCGGGCGCCGGGGCCGGGAGCGTGTCCCCCAGGCCGGTCACGGTCGCCCACTCGCCGACGAACATCGCGCGCAGGTACGGGTGGTCGGCGGCGACCGCGGCCCGCGTCAACGCCGCGCCCACGACGTCCTCCGCCGCCTGCTTCTCGGGGTCGAACGCGTAGTCGGCGCCGGCGCGGACCGCGTCCTGCTTCTCGGTGAGGAACGACCCCGCGACCAGGATCTTGCCGGCGAACCCGTTGCGGCGCAGGCCGGCGATCGTCTCGAGCTTGCGCTGGTGCGCCGCGATCGGCCCCTTGAGCAGAAGGGCGATGTCGTACCCGCCGGTGAGCGCGCGCTCGCTCAGCTCCCACGGCTGCAGGCAGCTGTCGACGTGCAGCTCGGGCCGGCGCTCGGCGAGCAGCCGCTCGGCCTCGTAGCGCTCCGGCAGGTCCCCGCAGACGATGAGCCGGCCGGGCACGGTCAGTTCTCCCCGGCGATGAAGCGGTCGTGCTCCCGCTGCAGCAACTCGAAGTGCTTGCCCTCCTCGCGGGCCAGGAACTCGAACATCTTCTTGACGCCCGGGTCTCCCACGATCGCGGCGCACGCGAGGTAGAACTCGCGCGCCTTCGTCTCCCTCTCCATCGCGATGCGAACCGCTTCTTCCGGACGGGTGTTGGCGTTGACTCCGAAGTTGTCGTTGCCGCTCATGATCTCTCCCCCACTCACGGTCGAGACGTTAACCCAGATTCGCGCCGTCCGCCAGTGGCGCCGGCGCCGCCTCAGCCGCGCGGCAGCGGCAACAGCGCGCCGCCTGACACCGGCAGGTCGATGCCGGTCACGTGCCGCTGCCGCTCGTCGGCGAGGAAGAGCACCGCCGAGGCGACATCGTCGGCCTCGGCCACGCGCCGCAGCGGCACGCCGGCCACGATCCGCTCGCGCACCCCGCTCGCCGCCAGCGCGGCCGCGGCCATCGGCGTGTCGACCCAGCCGGGAGAGACGAGGTTGACGCGGACGTCGGGCGCCAGCTCCTGCGCCAGCGACTGCACGAGGCCCCAGAGCGCGGCCTTGGAGCCGGCGTAGTGGCTGTGGCGGGGCTCACCGCGTTCCCCGGCCGTCGAGCCCACGAACACCAGGCAGCCCCGACCGAGCGCTCGCGCCGCCTCGCGCGCCAGGAAGTAGGCGGAGAACGTGTTCGTGCGGAACATCCGCTCGAGGTTCTCGGCCGTCAGTGTGCGGATCGCCCCTTCGTTCCAGATCCCCGCCGCGTGGACGAGCACCTCGAACGCCCCGGCCGCCCGCACCAGCGCCACGCACCCCTCCTCGGTCGCGAGGTCGGCCGCCACCGGTTGCACGCGCTCGGGGCCGAACTCGCGCCGCAGCGCCTCGATCGCGCCCCGGTTCGTCCGCCCGTGCGCCACCACTGCGTCGCCGGCGGCGATGAACGCCCGCGCGCACGCCATCCCGATCCCGCTCGAGGCGCCGGTCACGATCACGCGTCGCACTCGCCGCCTCCCCGGTGCACGGCGAGCGCGTCGCCGTACGCCGCCACCGTCACCAACGCCTTCAACGTGACCCAGCGCGACGGCTCGCCCGCCGCCTCGCCGAACGGCACGGCGCGCTGCTGCACCCAGCGGCCGCTCCCGTCCTGACGGGCGAGCACCCCGAGCAGCGCACCGAGGACCTCGGGCCCGGCGGGATGGCCGGTGCGCGCGAGTGCGGCGAGCGCGTCGAGGAGGTCGGTACGACCGAGGCTCGGGTGTGAGAACGCCCACCACCCCCGCGGGGCGTCGCCGCCGCGCCAGGCGGGGATCTCGAGCAGCGCGGCCGCGGCCCGCCGTTGCAGGCCGGACAGCGGCGCGCGCTCGGCCGGCGCCAGCTCCGAGAGGAAGCGCAGCGCCGCCACGCTCGCCAGCGTGCACGCCCCGTTCGCGAGGTGGCGCAGCTCCGGGCACGACCAACCCCCGCGGCCGCCGTCGCGCTCGGCGAACCACGCCACCGCCTCGCGCACACGCGGATGGTGGGCAAAACCGAACCGGGCGAGCGCGGCGCACACCTCCGCCGTGAAGCATGCCGAGGGCGGGCGATCGCGTCCGGTCGCGAAGCCGCCGGAGCGCGGTTGCAGCGACTCGAGCAGCTTGGCGGCCGCGCGCTCGGCGCGCGGGTCCTCGGGATCGGCTCCGAGTGCGGCGAGCGCGATGACGTGCCACGCCGTCCCGCTCCAGCGCGCCCCGTAGCCGAGCGGTGAGCCCCAGTAGCCGAGCGGGTGCTGTTGCGCCAGTAGCGCGGCGGCCGCCCCACGCTCGCGCGCCTCCAAGCGGGCGCGGACCACCGCCGGGCTGTCGGGCGGGCGGTCGAGCAGCTGGGTGAGCGTGCGCCAGACCACGCCCGGCTCGTCGTCGGAGAGCAGGAACCGGGTGGGGTCGCCGCGCAGGTGGCGCCACCACGTCGCCTCGCTCACGCCCCCCGCCTCCGCTTCGACCTCGTCATCTGGATCTGCTGCAGCGCCCCGGTGAGACGGGTCATCCGCCGCTGCCGCGCCTGGATCGCCGGGATGTCGTCGAGGGCGACCACGACCGAACGGATGTCGCGCAGCATCTTCTCCAGCTCCACGTACAGCAGGTCGAGCTCCGGATCGGCCAGGCGCTTGAGCTGGACTGCGCTAACCAAGGTATAGCCGTCGGCGATCTGCGCGGCCATCGCCGGCGCCGAACCGCCCATGAATGGACTCATGCCGCCCTCCCGCCGCCCTCGCGATTTCCGATCCTGCAAAGTCATCGTACCACCGCGTTTGGGCCGCGCGGCGGTGGCGGCGGCGCCGCGAGGGTGCTAGCGTTCCCGGGCACGGGGCGAAGGGAGGGAACGCCGATGGCGGCCGAGAGCCTGGACCTGTTCGCGACCGAGGAGCTGCTGGCCGAGGAGGAGAGGATCGTCCGCGACACGGTGCGCGGCTGGGTGCGCGAGCGCGTGCTGCCGCACATCGAGGGGTGGGCGTGGGAGGGCCGCTTTCCGCTCGAGCTGGTCCCCGAGATGGCCGCCCTCAACCTCTTCGGGGCCACGCTGCGGGAGTACGGGCTGCCCGGCCTCTCCAACGTCGCGTACGGCCTGGTCATGCAGGAGCTCGAGCGCGGCGACTCGGGGCTGCGCTCGTTCGTCTCGGTGCAGTCGGCGCTCGTCATGCACCCGATCGCGACCTGGGGCTCGCAGGAACAGAAGGACCGCTGGATCCCGCGCCTCGCCGCCGGCGAGGCGATCGGCTGCTTCGGGCTCACCGAGCCGGACTTCGGCTCCAACCCCGGGGCGATGCGCACCCGTGCGCGCCGCGACGGGGATGGCTGGGTCCTCGACGGCGAGAAGGCGTGGATCACCAACGGCTCGATCGCGGACGTTGCCGTGGTCTGGGCCAAGGATGACGGCGGCGTCGTCCGCGGCTTCCTCGTCGAGCGCGGCGCTCCCGGCTTCACGGCGGTGGACCACAAGGGCAAGTACTCGCTGCGCGCCGCGGTGACCTCGCAGCTCGTCCTCGCCGACTGCCGCGTCCCCGAGAGCAGCCGCCTCCCCGGCGCCGCCGGCCTCAAGTGCCCGCTCGGCTGCCTCACGCAGGCGCGCTACGGCATCGCGTGGGGCGCGCTCGGCTCGGCGCTCGCGACGTTCCACGCCGCCCTCGACTACGCCCGGGCGCGGGTGCAGTTCGGCGGCCGCCCGATCGCGGCCCACCAGATCATCCAGGAGCGCCTCGTCTGGATGGCCAACGAGATCACCAAGGGCCAGCTCATGGTGTGGCGTCTCGGCCGGCTCAAGGACGAGGGGAAGGCGACGTTCGTCCAGGTCTCCCAGGCGAAGCGCAACTCGTGCTGGGTGGCGCGGGAGTGCGCGCGCCTGGCCCGGGAGATCCACGGCGCCAACGGCATCGTCAACGAGTTCCCGGTGATGCGCCACCTGATGAACATCGAGTCGGTCTACACCTACGAGGGCACCCACGACATGCACACGCTGATCCTCGGCGAGCACCTCACCGGGATCCCCGCGTTCCTACCTCCATCTGAGGAGAGGTAGAAACCGGCAGAGGGAAACAGGAAGGGAGACGGTAGAAGGAAGAAGGGAGAAGGAAGACCAGGCGAGATTCTCTTGTCTTTCGTCTTCCTTCTACCCTCTACCGTTTCCCTTCTTCCTCTTCACTCCCAACTCTCCGCTTGGCGTCTACCGCTTCATGATGGAATCGAGGATCATCAGGAACGCCGCCTGCTGCTCCGGCTCGACCTTCTCGATCACGGCGAGGCAGCCGCTCGCGTCGAACCTGTCGTGCAGCTCGGCCGCGGTGTGCGAGGACGAGATGATCACGCGCTTGAGGTTCACGCCGCGCTCGCGCGCCCGCTCGAGCACCGCGGCGCCGTCGAGGTCCGGCATCTCCCAGTCGAGCAGCAGCAGGTGGATGTCGGGGCGCAGGACCGCCAGCGCCGCTTGCGGGTCGGAGTACGTCTCGACCGCGACCCTCTCGCCGTAGCGCCGCTCCAGCAGCCGCCGCCAGAACGCGCACTGCAGCGGCGAGTCGTCGACCACGACGACGCGGCGCGGGTTACTTGCGCTCACGCCTCCACGCCACCTTCCCGCCGACCACGGTGACGGCGGGCCACCCCTTGAGCCGCTGGCCCGCGAACGGCGTGTTGCGCGAACGCGAGCGGAAGCGGTCCGGGTTGACGGTGAGCCGCGCCTCGAGGTCGAGCAGCGTGATGTCGGCCGGGCTGCCGACCTTGAGCGTCCCGCCTCCCAGCCGGAATACGCGGGCCGGGTTGCACGACCACAGGGAGACGAAGCGGCGCAGCGGCAGCTTGTGCCTCCGCACCAGCAGGTCGTACGTAAGCGGGATCGCGGTCTCGAGGCCGACGATGCCGAACGGCGCCAGGTCGAACTCGAGCACCTTCTCGTCGGCGTGGTGAGGCGCGTGATCGGTCGCGAGGCAGTCCACGGTGCCGTCGAGGACGCCGT
>JAKAFI010000090.1 GCA_021818005.1 Acidobacteriota bacterium
AGGTGCCGCTCGCTGAGATGCTCACCTACTCGCAGACGCTGCGCTCGATCACCGGCGGGCGCGGCGACTTCCACATGGAGTACTCGCACTACGACGAGGTGCCTCGCCAGATCCAGGAGAAGATCATCGCCGCCGCGGCCGGCGCCGAGACCGAGGAGGAGGAAGAGTAGGGCTTCGGACGCCCGGGCACCCCGCGCGGAGGGGGTCCGTGCCGCGGGGGCTTGACAAGTGGCCAGGAGTGTGAGAACTTGCGTATGTGAGTTTTTCGGCTGTCGCGGAGCAGTGCAAGGTCGAGGTTAACCCGCCGCAAGGGGCAGCGTCCTTGCGGCTTTTTGGCGTACGCCGGGACGCACCCGGCACAGCGAAGGGCGGCTTTTCAACGCCGCCAGCAACAAGGAGATAGCAGCATGGCGCAGGGAACTGTCAAGTGGTTCAACGATACCAAGGGCTTTGGCTTCATCACCCAGGAGGGCGGCGAGGACGTGTTCGTCCACTACACCGCCATCGCCGGCGAGGGCTTCCGCACGCTCAAGGAGGGTGCGCGGGTCGAGTTCGACGTCGTCCGCGGCCCCAAGGGCCTGCAGGCGGCCAACGTCCGCGCGATCTAACCGTCGGATCAGGCCAACAACCAGGGGCGGCGCTTCGGCGCCGCCCCATCGTTTTCCCCGCCGCCGGCGCTCACCGCGCCTTGACCGGGATCGGCAGCTCGATCTTGCTCCTCGGGGCCCCGAAGTACGGCCGGTAGCCGAGGTCGAGCTGCTCGTACGGCCCTTTCTGCATAAGCTCGTCGAGCCCGACGATCGCTTCCTCGCGGGCGCCGAACGCCATTTCGTGGGTGCGTGACATCACGATCGCCTCCTTGGGGCAGGCGTCGACGCAGAACCCGCAGTAGACGCAGCGCAGCAGGTCGATGGTGAAGACCTTGGGGCGCTTCTCGTACTCGATCGAGGGGCTCGTAGGGTCGTCCTCGGCCTCGATGTGGATGCACTGGGCCGGGCACGCCTCCTCGCACATGTAGCACGCCACGCAGCGGGGAGAGCCGTCCGGCTTGGCGAGCAGGATGTGGCGCCCGCGCAGGCGCTCGGAGTACTCCCTCTTGACCTCGGGCCACTCGACGGTCACGGTGTACTTGCGGGCGAAGAGGTTCCCGAGGAAGTGACGCAGCGTCACGGCCAGGCCCTTGACCACCTCGACGAGGTAGAAGCGCTGCGTGAGGGTGAGGGGCCTGGGATCGCACACGACCACGTCGTCGCTCTTCATCGGTCGAGCTCCCCGGCGATCACGTTGAGGCTGCCAAGGATCGCCACTGCGTCCGCCACCATGTGGTCCTCGATCATGTGGGGGTAGGCCTGGAAGATGGCGAAGCACGGCGGCCGGACCTTGATCCGGTACGGTTTGCCGCCGCCGTCGGAGACGATGTAGTAGCCGAGTTCGCCGTTCGCCGCCTCCGTGAACCCGTACCCGTCCCCCGCCGGCACCTTCATCCCCTCCATGATCAGCTTGAAGTGCCAGATCAGGGACTCCATCTCGGTGTAGACCTCGGCCTTGGGAGGCAGGGCGACGTTGTGGTTGTCGAGGATGACCGGCCCCGCCTCGAGCCGCGCCAGCGCCTGCTCCACCAGCGCGAGCGACTGCTTCATCTCCTCGACCCGGACAAGGTAGCGGGCGTAGGTGTCGCCGCCGTGCGACACCGGCACCTTGAAGTCGTACGTCTCGTAGCCGAGGTACGGGTACGCCTTGCGCACGTCGTACGCCACGCCGGTGGAGCGCAGGCACGGCCCCGTCCAGCCCCAGTCCACGGCCTCCTCGGCGGAGAGCTTGCCGACCCCCTCGGTGCGGTCGCGGAAGATTCGGTTGTTGGTGATCAGCGTCTCCATGTCGCCGATCAGCTTCGGAATGCGGCGCAGCAGGTAGCGCACCGAGTCGGCGAAGTCGTGCGGCACGTCGTGCGAGAGCCCCCCGATGCGGACGTACGACATCGTCAAGCGACTGCCGCAGCACGCCTCCAGCAGCGAGTAGATCTCCTCGCGCGCCTCGTACATGTACAGGAACGGCGTCATCGCGCCGAGGTCGTTGAGGTTCGCCCCGATGTCCACGATGTGATCCATGATCCGCGACAGCTCCGAGAGGATGAGTCGGATCGTCTGCGCCCGCGGTGGCGCCTCGACGCCGAGCATCTTCTCGACCGCGAGCGCGTACCCGACGCCGTTCATCATCGCCGAGCAGTAGTTGAGGCGGTCGGTGTACGGGATCACCTGGTTCCAAGTGTGGCTCTCCGCCATCTTCTCGAAGCAGCGGTGGAGGTAGCCGATCTCGACCTCGGCCTTGGTGATCAGCTCGCCGTCGAGCCTGACGACCGTCCGCAACGTGCCGTGGGTCGCGGGGTGCGACGGCCCGAGGTTGAGGACCTGGGTCTCGAAGTGGTCGCCGTCCTCGACCCGCTCGGTCGCCCAGGATGGGAGCTCCTGCTCGGCCTCGCGCAGCAGCCAGCGCTGGCCGGCGTCGTAGTCCTTGCGCAGGGCGTGCCCCTGGAAGGCGCGGTGGCAGAGGATGCGCTTGAGGTTGGGGTGGCCCTCGAAGCGGATGCCGAACATGTCGAACGCCTCGCGCTCGAACCAGTCGGCGGCCTTCCACACGCCGAAGACGGACGGCACCACCGGGTCGGCCTCGGGCACCGGCACCTTGAGGCGGAGCCGGAACGGGTGCTGCAACGAGGCCAGGTGGTAGACGACCTCGAAGCGCTCCGCTCGCCCGGGGTAGTCGGCGCCGCAGACGTCGAGCAGCAGCTTGCAGTCGAGCGCCGGATCGGTCTTGAGCAGCCGCGCCAGCTCGGGAAGCACGCGCCGGTCCACGCGCAGCGTCGGCATGTCCCCGCCCGGCACCTCGTCGACGCTCCCAGCGGGGAACGCCTTGCGGATCGCCGCCATCCTCTCGTCGCGATCGCCCATGCCCACCCCCACCCAGCTCAGCGGCCGGCGGCCCTCGCGGCCGCCAGCGCTCGTTGATAGTGCGTCTCCCCGCGCGCGATCATCTCCTGTAGCTTGACGACCCCTTGCAGGAGCGCCTCGGGCGTCGGCGGACACCCCGGCACGTACACGTCCACGGGGATGAACTCGTCGATCCCCTGGACCACGTGGTACGCGCGGTAAAAGCCGCCGGTGCAGGCGCACACGCCCATCGAGATGACGTACTTAGGCTCGGCCATCTGCTCGTAGATGCGCACCATCACGGGCGCCATCTTGTCGGTCACGGTTCCGGCGACGATCAACAGATCCGACTGCCGGGGCGAGAAGCGGACGACCTCGGCCCCGAACCGCGAGATGTCGTAGTGGGACATCATGAACGACATGAACTCGATCGCGCAGCACGCCGTTCCGAACGGGAACGGCCACAGGCTGTTCTTGCGTGCGGCGTCGAGCAGCGCGTCCATTCTGGTCGTCAGGAACGCCGGATCTCCGTCCTTGAGGTGCGGCGCGCGTGCGCTCGCGTTCCCCTGCACAGGCAATGTCGGCGTCTTTCCCGGATCGCCCATCGCACCCTCCCGTACACTCTGGCCAACCGCCGGACCAGGCCCCCTGTTCCGCCGCGGACGGAGCACGTGCATTATACGTGCAATCACAGCTCAGCCGGCACCCGCGGCGGGAGTCGGGCGGCAGAACTTGGCGAGCACCCGGCGGACGAACTCCCGCGTCTCGCGGTAGGGAGGGACTTTGCCGCCCCTCGCCACGGTGGCGATGCCCGCGTTGTAGGCGGCGAGCGCAAGCGTCAGGTCGCCGAAGCGGTCGATCAGCATGCGGAGGTGGCGGCACCCCGCCCGCAGGTTGGCCGCCGGCTCGTACGGGCTCGCGATCCCCTGCCCGAGCCAGACCGAGGGCATCAGCTGCATCAGGCCCGCCGCCCCGACCGGCGACACGGCCCACGGCTTGAACGCCGACTCGGTGCCGACGACCGCCGCGACCAGCGCCGAGGCGAGGTTCGCGGCCCGGCTCGCCGCCTCGATCTCGGCCGCGAACGGCGTCCCCGCCGGCAGCGGCACCTGCGTGTACCCCGCGGCGCACGCCGGCGGCGGGATCGGCTCCGGCTTGGCCTCGACCTCGTCCGCGATCACCCGGTCGAGGCGGGTGAGCGGGACCTCGATCGAGCCGCCGTCGGGGAGGTCCAGGCGGATCCTCGACTCGCCCACGATCGTCGCCGACCGAATCTTGAGCAGCCGGCCGTCGACGAACACCGCCAGGTACTGCGCCGCCGCCGGTCCCGCCGCCCCGGCCAGCAACGCGAGGCCGAGCACCGCCACCCGGAGCACTCCAGTCCGGGGCCGCGGGCGCAACCCCTCTGCCGGCCCCTTGCCGGGCCCGAGAGTCGCCCTGGTTCGCTGCCGGCCGCCGTTCATGCGCGCGGGTGCTTGCTGTCGTAGAGCGAACGCAGGCGCTCGCGCGTGATGTGGGTGTAGATCTCGGTCGTCGAGATGTCGGCGTGGCCCAGCATCGCCTGCACGGCGCGCAGGTCGGCGCCGTGCTCCAGCAGGTGTGTCGCGAACGAGTGCCGCATCACGTGCGGCGACAGGTGGGTCGAGATCCCCGCCTTGCGGCCGTGCGCCTTGATCAGCTGCCAGAAACACTGCCGCGTCATTCCCTCGGCCCGGACCGTGAGGAAGAGCTCGTCGCGGTGCTTGCGGTCGAGCCCAGGCCGCGCCTCGTCCAGGTACCGGGCGAGCCACCCGCGCGCCGCCGACCCCACCGGCACGACCCGCTCCTTGCCTCCCTTTCCCCACACCCGCACGTAGCCGGGGTCGAGGCGCAGTTGGCTCAGCGTCAACGAGACCAGCTCCGACACGCGCACGCCGGTGGCGTAGACGGTCTCCAGCATCGCCCGGTCGCGCAAGCCGAGCGGCCGGTCCACGTCCGGCGCCGCGAGCAGCGCCTCCACCTCCTCCGCGGTGAGGAAGTACGGCAACGCCGGCATCACCTTGGGCGATTCCAGGTCCAGCGTCGGGTCGTGCGCGCAGGCGCCGCGCTCGACCATGTAGCGGTAGAAGCCGCGCAGCGCGGCCAGCGCCCGCGCCGCCGAGCGCGCCGCCAGGCCCCGCCCGCGCAGATCGGTCAGGTACCGCCTCAGGTCCGAGCGTTCGCAGGCCTCGGCCTCCAGACCCCGGGATGCCAGCCACCTCCCGAACGCCTCGAGGTCCCGGCGGTACGACGCGACCGAGTTCGACGCGAGTCCCCGCTCCACCAGCAAGACCGCCAAGTAGTCCGGCAGGACGGTGCGGCCGAATCGCGTGGCAGCCGGGGCGCGCATACGCCGGGATTCTAGCCCCGTACCGCCCGCGGCGACCGCCGTACCCGCACACCCCTCACCGGCGGAACGTGCCGGAAGCGCTCGAGATCGAGCGTGCCGTCGAGCGCGAACGCCACGCCCTCGCGCTCGAGGAGCGCTCGCTGCAGGCCCGGGGGGATGTCCCCCCGCCGGTCGGTCGAGCAGCGTCCGGCGGCGTTCACCACCCGATGCCAGGGGACATCATCCGGACACCCGTGCATCGCCCAGCCGACCGCCTTCGGCGAGAGCACGCTGCCGAGCAGGGCCGCGATCTGCCCGTAGGTCATCACGCGTCCGCGCGGGATCGCCCGCACGACGGCATAGACCGCCTCGAAGCCGCCGGCCGACGGAGCCGAAACGTCTCCATGCACTCGCCGTGTCCCGGCACCCAGTCGGGACCGCCGCGGGGTCGCCTCCTCGGTGCCGCGCCTGCCTTCCCCTGCTGGCCGCCCCCCGCTCCCGGCCGGACGGCGCACGGCTTTCAGCTCCCGGCCCGCGGCAGCGCGGCCGGCGGCGGGCCGACGCGCTTCGGGAACCCCGCGTCGTCCCTGACCGACTGCGCCTGCCGCAGGTGCCGGCGCTCGTGCGCAACCGCGACGAGGAAGAGCTCGTACAGGCTGGGCTTGTACAGCACCGAGCCGAACGCGTTCACCTTGGGCCGCCCGAGGTCGAGCCCGTTGCCGGCCCGCACCCGCTCCGCCAGCTGCGCGTTGAGGTCCAACAGCGCCGGGAGGACGACGCCGGTGGCCTGTTCCCCCTCCGAGACGTGCTCGTCCTTGGCCCGCCGCCGGCTCCTGACGGGCGGCTCCGTGGCCTCGAGCAGCCGCCGGCCGAGGAATCCGACGCGGAGCGGCCCCCGCCGGTACCACGCGCGGGCGCGAGCCTCGGCGAGCGCGGTGTCGATCTTGGGGAGCAGCTCCGAGCCGATGAGGTTGAGGTGCCCGAGGCACTCGGCGATCGACCAGCGGCCCGCGCCGGGAGACCAGTTGAACTGCTGCTCCGAGAGGTGGCCCACGAGCTGTTCGGCCTCGCGGCTGGCGTCCGCCAGCTGACGGACGAGGAACTCCAGCTCCGGGTTCAACGCCCCCGGCGCCGCCGTTCCTCCCGTCGGACCGGCCGGCCGGCTTCGCCGTCCGAAGAGCTCGTCGAGATCCCCGCGCGATCCGTGGCTCACCATCCCGTCTCCCCCAGGGCCATCGCGGCGCATCGTTCCGCCCCCGACCGCACGCCCTGTCCGGTTCTTATGCCGATCGGAACCCCCGCCGCACCGCCAGCTCGATCAAGGTGTCGCGATGCCGCTCGTCGGCCAGGTGCAGGGTGCCGAACACGCGCGCCACGTCGGGGTTCGCCTTCGAGATCGCGCGCCGCGCGTGCAGCTCGGCCACGCCGCCCTCGAACTGGATCGCGAGCACGAGCGCCTCCTGCAGCGAGAGCCGCCGCACCGACTCGAGCACCGTCTCGAGCTCGGCCACCTCGCGGCCGAGCTCGTCGGGGTCGATCTCGACCTCGCCGAACTCCGATCCGTTCTGGCGCGCCAGGCGGCGGAGGAACTGCACCTGCGACAAGTGCGAGCGCTCCTCGAAGGCGAGCCTGGAGAACAACGACGACGCCTCGCTGTCCGCCGCGAACGCCTCGGCGAGCTCGCTGTAGATCTCGTTCATCAGGCTTTCGGATTGTTCAAGCGGCCGCAGCACGCTCTGGATATCCGCCAACCGACCTCCCGCACCGATGTTCGCCGAAACGGGCGCGGCGGCGGGAAATTCCGCCCCGGTGCGCCCGCCCGACCTTGCGCGGATTCTACCTCGGTCTGGCGGTCGAACGACGCCCGGCACGACGGCCCAGGCGGAACACCCGCGCCAGCGGCCCGACCTCAGTTCGTCCGCGCGAAGAACTTCACGTTTCGGAGCGACGCCGTTCCGCTGCCGTGCAGCTCGCTCAATGTCGGGCACTCGGCCGTTCCCTCCACCTCGGTCGCGGAGACCTTCGTCAACACGACCGTACAGGCGCTCTTGCCCTTCTCGTACGTGTAGATCGTGCCCTTCCACCACATCCCGATGCCGTTGCCGAACGCCTGGGTGAGGTCGACCTTGCCCGGTCCCTGGACCATCACGTTGATGCTCAGGTGCGTGCCGGCGGCGGTCTTGGCGTCCTTGCTGAAGTTGAGCCCGAGCGTGGTGTAGCCGTACGGCTGGTTGAACGTCCCGGTCACGTGCTCGAACTTGAGTGCGGCGCCGTTGAAGGTGAACGTCGTCTGGCCGCCCTTCACCGGCGTTCCGGGCGGGCCCGGCTGCGCCGGGGCGGGGGACGCGAGCACCAGGGCCAGGACCGGGAGAATCGAGGTCGTGAGTGAACGTCGCATCGCGTGGCCTCCTTGCCGCGGCGAGTGATCGGCTGAGCTGAAGCGGATCGTACCGCCTCGGCCCCGGGCCGACAGGGTACGCATCCGGCCGGGACACGGAACCGGGGGCCGCAACAGCGGGCCCGGCGGCCGCCCCGGCGGGCGCGTGACCGGAGCGAAACGCTAGAAGTGGAGCTGGACCCCTCCGAAGAACTCCCGCGTCGGGCCGGGCTGGTACGAGTTGCCGTCCGGGTCAGGCTCCGCAAAGGCAATGTAGCGCTTGCCTCCGAGGTTCCTGCCCGACACGAGGATCTCGGTAGGCACCCCGGCGACGCGGGTGCGGTAGCCGACGTGGGCGTTGATCAGCGCGTACCCGCCGACCCACGGCACGTTGCTCGGGTCGACGTACGCGCGCGTCCACAGCTGCGCCCCGACCCCGACCGCGAGCTCCGGCGTGATCCGGTACTCGGCGTCGAGGGCGGCCTGGTGCTCGGGGGAGTTCGGCAGCCACGTGCCGCGGTACGTCACGCCCCCGTAGAGCGCCCGGTCGTACACGAAGTGAGAGTAGGTGTACGCGAGCTCCAGCGCGAGCCGTGGAGTCGGGTAGTAGCCGAGCAACGCCTCCAGCCCCCAGCGCCGGCTCGCTCCGGCGTTGTCGTAGAACGTCTCGAGCGGCCGGGACTCCACGCGGTAGCGCCCGAAATCGTTTTCGGTGAGCAGGTGGAAGACCGAGACGTCGTAGGTGAACGCGTTCGCCACCCCGCCGCGCACCCCGACCTCCTCGCCGTGCGAGGTTGCGGGCACGAGGTGGTTGTTGAAGCCGCCGAAGCCGTCCGGGTTCGCCGCCAGCTCCTCGGTCGCCGGCGGCAGGAAACCCTGCGCCCACGAGGCGTACGCCGCGAACGCGGGCGTCGGGTTCCACGCCACCCCGACGCGGGCCGTCGTCCGAGAGAACGACCTGCGGCCAGACAGGTCGAGCTCGGGAGTGGCGAGGTTGTCGGTCAAGCGGTTGTCGATCGCGTCGTGGCGCACGCCGGCCAAGACGCTCCACTGCGGCGAAAGCTGCAGCCGGTCGAGCAGGTAGACGCCGGCGCCCTGCTGATGCACGTCCTGGTCCGACAGGACCTCGGGACCCTCTCTGGCGTCCCCCAGGTTCGGGCGCTGGTACTCGTTGAACTTCTGGTAGTCGAAGTCGGCCCCGACGCTGAGGCTGTTGCTCATCGCGCCCAGCGGCGTCCGCAGCGTGTACTGCAGGTATCCGCCGGGAGACTGGATGTCGCGGTGATCGACCGAGGAGGGCACCGACTCCTTCCACTGCGTCGCGCGCATGTAGGCCGCGAAGGCGAGATCGGAATCCGCCGAGAGGCCGATCCGGCCGACGAGGCCGAGGGTGGCGCGGTGGGTGCGCTGGTACTCGTCGTAGGTCAGCGCGTCCGGGTTGGGCTGGCGCGCGTCCTGATAGACCTGCAGGGCGTTCAGCCCCTCGGCGTTCTGGTTGAAGAACTCGGTGCCCGCCACGATCGCGGTGATCCGGTTGCCGCGGCCTAGGTCGAAGTTGAACTTCCCGTAGAGGTTCGTGGCGTCGGCCGCGGTGTGGACGCGGTAGCCGTCGAGTTCCATCCGCGAGGCGGAGACCGTGTAGTTCAGGTTGCCGTCTGTGCCTCCCACCTCGGCGAGCGTCTTCCAGAACCCGTACGAACCCACGCTCTGCGAGACCTCGACCGACGCCGGTCCGGGGCCGCCGTCGCGTGTCTCGATGTTGAGGATGCCCCCGGAGGCGCCGCCGCCGTAGAGTGACGACGCGGGCCCGCGCAGGACCTCCACCCGCTTGACCGTGGCCCAGTCGACATCGAAGAGGTCCGGGGCGAACCCGGTCGGATCGTTGAGCGGCAGGCCATCGAGCACCACCTTGATCCCCCGGATCCCGGTCTCGGTCAGGATCCCCTGGCCGCGGATCGACAGGTGCACCCGCTCTCCGTCGGCCTGGTTGTCCACCTTCACGCCGGGCACCAGCCAGAGCGCCTCGTCGGCGGCGATCGTCTTCGGCAGTACGGCGAGTTGGCTCCCCTCGACCACCGTGGTCGCCGCCGGGTTCTGCTGCAGCGGGATGTCGATGCGAGGCGCGCTGACGACGACCTCGGCCGACACCCGCGCCGGCGCCGGCGCGGTCGTGGTCGCCGTCGCCGCCGGCGTCGGGGTCGGGGTCGGGGCCAGTTGTTGCGCCCGGGCGGGGTGCGGCCGCGACGCCGCGGCGACGACCACGGCCGCGCCTAATCCACGGGCGAGGGCGCGGCGAAGCCGGATCGCCGCGAGCCTCGCGGCGCTTCGGCAGGCTCCATCGTTCGATCTGATCACGTCGATCCTCCTCTTTCCTTCCCAGCGGCGCCCGCCGCACGCAGCGGCGCTCGCGCCCCTCCGTCTCGGACTCGGTGGGCCGGGCTCGCTCACGGCGCCCCAGCGCGCCGCACGGCCGGCCTTCAGACCCGGAGCCGGCGCAACTGCGCCGCGGCCCCGGCGTCGGGCGGCGTGGGCACCGCCCGTGAGGAGGAGCTACTCTCGCTTGGGCAAGGAGATCGAGGCAGAGAGCCCGTTCACCGCGGAGGCGGGCCGCGCCCGTCCCGCTCGCGGGCCGTCGCGGCCGGCCGGGGTCGTTGCCTGCGCGGCACCGAGATCCGGAGGCGGCGGCGAGATCGCGGCCGCGCCGACCGCACCCTCCCCGCTCGTCCCACCCTCCGTCCATCGCGGTTCGACGTCGACGGCGTGCGGTTCGCTGGCCACGCCTTCGGTCGGCCACCACTCGCCGCGCCGGTAGGTGAGGCGCTCGATCGGCGCAGCGGCATCGCCGGCCACCGTGAACT
>JAKAFI010000091.1 GCA_021818005.1 Acidobacteriota bacterium
GATCTCGTCGTACTCCTTGTCGAACGTGCCCCCGGTGATGAACAGCCCGATGCCCATGGCGTCCCCGCTCCCTCGGCCGGCGATCATACGCGAAACCCGCGGCGCCTTCCCCGCTCGTCCGGACGCGGGCCTCCGTCTCACACCTCCGGACTACCGGGCGGCCTCAACCTCGCGGGATCACCTGGGTCGCCGCAAACGCTCGGCCTGTTCCGGGGTGTAGCCCAGCGCCGTGTAGTCCATGACCCCATCTTGTGAGTGGCAGGCCTGGCACGGGAGGCCCGCCTTCTTCACCCCATGGTTGACCGAGATGTAGGACGTACCCGGCACCTCCATAGCCATCCACTCGCCGCTCCACTTCAGTCCCCACGCCTCGTAGGGCTTCATGCCGGCGTCGATCGCGGCCTTGACGTCGCCGGTCGAGTTGTAGACCTCCCTGTTCGGCGCGAGCAGGAGGGGGAAACCCGCCATCTGCGGGTTGTCCTTGAGGAACGCCATCCCGGGCGCGTCCGACATCTTCAGCTTCTTGTCAAAGAGCATCACTTGCGTCAAGCCGCGGACGGGAAAGATCGTGGCGCCTTCCGTCGCGATGCTGGCCGTCGCATTGGCCATCCAGCTTTGCGCGTCCTTGCTGTCGCCCCGGTTGGCGACCCTCCAGATGTACGACGGGTGACCCTTCCTGATCGTGTCGGTGGGGACGTAGGCTCCAGGGATCGCGGGAACGTGGTCGTACCTCGACAGCGCGCTGTACCTGCCGTGGAGGTCATCCCGTATCGGCTTCCCCCAGTCCTCATAGACGATGCCGCTCACCTGCGGGATGTGGCAGCTCTGGCACGCCAGCACGTCGGCATGCAGGTTCAGGGTGTCGGCCCGCTCGCCACCGTGCGGCGTGTCGCCGTGACACCTCGTGCACGTGACGGCCACGTCCGGCAGGTCGTTCGCGACCGTGTCGGACTCGTACTGACCCTTCGCAATCCTGTGGTGCTCGGTCACGTGGCACGTCCCACAGCCCAGCTTCGCCCTGGCGTGGACATCGTTCTCCGGCGTGTACGGTGTGCCCCGCTTGTAATCGTCCGAGAACGAGTGCTCGTGGCACCTGAGGCAGGCCTCGGTGGTCGGCGTCCTCGTGATGCTCAGCGCGGCCTCGAGGGACGTGTCCGCTCCCCAGTGAACGCCGGAGGCGTCCTTCACCAGCGTGGCCCTTTTCTGCCAGTCGTACTCCTTCGCGTGGCACACGAGACAGTCGGCGGTGCCCAGTTCGGCCCGGGTGGCCGGCTTCCCCGGCATCGGCGGGGAGGCCAGCGAGCCGATATGACACAAGCCGCATCCCGCAGCTTGCACCGTGGCTCGGCCGTGGGTCGACGCCGTCCAGTTGGCGGGAACCGTGGAGCCCGCCAGGGCACACTCCCGGTTCGCCATGCCCCACGACGAACCGTCCGGCAGGCCCTGCACGTTCCTGATCGGTGATGCCAACGTCCAGTGGACGGTGTGGGTGATCTCTTCGAGCGCATCCTGGTGGCACACGGTGCACGTCTGCGCTCCCTGATATCCGCTCTCCTTGATCGTCTCGTTGCCCGGATGGACCCACTTGTCGAGCATGGCGGAGCTCTGTTGCGCTCCGATGAGCCAGGTGAAAGGCAAGAGCGCCCAGGTACCGATGGTTCGCACTCGCATGGTGAGCCGGTCCTTTCCTGCGCCGGGCTGAGCCTGCGCGCATCGCCGTGACGAGCCCCTGTGTGTCCCTTCTCCTCGATCATAGGCTCGGAGCCGGCCGAGTCAAGGGACGGGTCGCGCCCGGGAGCGCGGTGGGAATGAGCGTGGCCCTGGAGCGCGGCGGAAGGGGAGGGAATCTCGTCCTCAACGCGCCGCCCAGCGCCCTCACCGGGCCGCGAGACCGCCCCGGAGCTGCGCTCCCCGCAGCGATGAGCGCTCCCGTACGAAGAACGGAAGACCCGCGGCCGGGGTCAGGCGCCGGCGCTCGGGACCCGGCGGACGACGTCGAGGATCGAGCCGTCGTCGGCCTTGACGATCTCGACCGGCTCGCCCGAGAGGTCGGGCTCCGGCATCAGCGGCCCGAGCTCGCGCGCCCGCGCCATCGCCTTCGCCGCCAGCGCCTCGATCGTGATGAGCGAGATGCCGGCGCGCGCCGCGTTCTCCCGGATCGCCCCCACGTACGGCGAGCGCGACGCCGGGTTGATCACCGCGTCCTCCTCGGTGATGACGAGGTCCACGAGCTCGCCCGGCATCGTCACGGTGTTGACGCGCTCGCGGATCGAGGGGTAGCTCTGGCCGCGGCGCTTGGAGAAGCCGGCGAGCGTGGTGAAGATGATCGTCAGCTTCGCGCGGCCGACGTTGGGGCCGCCGCCGATGCCGCCGACGAAGCGTCCGTCGTAGCCGGTGACGGTGTTGACGTTGAACGCCGTGTCGATCTCGGCGCACGACAGCAGCGAGAAGTCGAGCAGCGGCGTCAGCGTCCCCTTGCACGCGAGGTTGGCGTAGATCGAGGTCGAGACCTCCTGGTGGCCGGGGTCGGTGAGCAGCGACTCGAGGACCTCCGGCGTGGGCTGGAAGCACTGCCCGTGCAGGATCAGCTCGACCGCGCCGCGGCGCAGCATCTCGACGTGGATCTGGGTGATGCCGCCGATCGTGAACGACGCCTTCAGGCCGTGCTCGGCGAAGTGGTCGGAGAGGCGCTGCAGGATCGCCAGCGACGCCCCCGAGCCCGACTGGAACGCGACGCCGCTGCGCAGCAGGCCGGCGGCGCCGAGCAGCGCCATCACGCGGTCCGCGACCTTGAGGTTGGCCGGGCTCATGATGCGGGTGAGGTCCAGCGTGCCGGCGCCGATCCCGGCGGCGTCGCCGACTTTTTCGAACGGCACCACGAAGTCGACGTGCTCCATCGAGATCGAGCGGTGGGGGAGGAAGCGGTCGAACACCGTCCCGGCGCAGACGCAACTGTAGTCGGCGTAGCGCACGTCGGCGTCGAACAGCCCGAGCGGCCCGCAGCGCTCGTCGCAGTTGCCGAGCGCACCCGAGGCGTTCCCCCACGGGTCGGCGGCGGGGGCGGGGAAGATCGCGAGGCGCACCGGCTCGACGCCGAGCGTGATGTCGCGCTGGCGGCCGCCGTGGCTGCACCCCATGATGCGCAGCGGCAGCAACGTGCCGGCGCCCGCGGCCTTGGCCAGGCCGCCGTACGGGTTGCCGTAGACGTAGCCGATCGTTCCGTCCGCGATCGCCTCGAGCACGTACTCGAGCTCGCCGAAGTAGGCGTTGCCGATCAGCCGGATCCCCTTGAGCCCGCGGCGCCGCAGCTCGGCGATCACCGCGCGCAGGAAGCGGTCGCCGCCGTTGCGGTAGTAGTGCGGGAACGACACGGCGTCGCCGTCGCGCAGGACCTCGAACGGCGTCGCGAACGCCGTGACCTTGGAGGCGCCGGCAAACGGGCGCCGGGGGACGCGGGCCGGGTGCGCCGTTGCTTCCGGCATCTCGGCGTACGCGCCTGCGAACGGGCGGAACGCGCGGCCCGCGATCGCGGTTGGGACCTTGCGGCCGAGCGCGTTGGCCGTCCAGCCTTCGAGACGCATGCGACACCTCCGAGCGATCAGCGTAGAAGAAAAGGAAAAGCTTCACAAGCGGGCCGCCGCCGGCGGCGAGCTACACTCGCGCGGGGAGGAGACCAGGTGCCGATCTTCGCGCTTGTGCTGATCGCCGCGACGCACGCCGCCGCGCGGCCGGCGGCGCCCGCGCCGCTGCGCCTCGAACACGTCACCGTCGCGCTGCCCAGCCGCGAGGTGCTGCGGGTGACGCTGGCGGCACCCGCCCCGGCCGCCGCGCTCGGCGCCGGGATGAGCGCCCAGCGGCTGTCGCTCGCCGGGGTGCACATCCCGCTCGCGACGCCGGTGGACGTGACGGTCGAGGGCGGCCTGACGCGCGCCGACTTCGACGTGCGACTCGCCGACGTGCCCGAGGGCATCCTCGCGCTCGACCCCAACCGCGTGCCGCTGCTCTGGGAGGGGCTCGACCGCGCCGGGGCGCCGGTGCTCGCGGTCGGCGGCACGGTGGACCTCGGCGACCCCGGCGAGGTCCAGCTGCCGCTGCGCGACCTCAGCCGCGCCTACACGAGCGTGAGCGACTTCGCGGTCACACCCGGCCTGTCGGCGGTGAGCGTGCACGCGCTCGTCGGCCTTTTCAACCCGTTCTCGTTCGACGTGGTCGCCACCCGCGTCGAGCTCGCCGTCGTCGTCGGGTCGCAACGCGTGCTCGAGGTGAAGCGGCCCGGGTTCCGACTGCGGGCCGGAAAGCAGAGCGACGTGCTCGTCGACCAGGACGTGCCGCTCGCCGACGCGGCGGGCGGCGTCGCGGCGTTCCTCAAGGGCGAGTCCGCGCTGCTCGACGGGGCGCTCGTCCTGCGCACGCCGAACGGCGAGCGGGCCGTTCCGCTGCACATGCGCGCCGGCATGTAGCGCCGCGGCGGGCGCCGCGCCGGCGGCGGATGGCAGCGCCGCGGCCTCCGGGGTACACTCCGGCGGATGGCGCCCCCCGCCCTCTGGCTCTACCGCGCGCTGATGGCGGTGTCGCTGCCGGCGATGGCGCCGTTCCTGCTCGTCGCCGACCGCCGCCGCGGCAAGCGGCGCCCGCCGTGGTCGCAGCGGCTGGGCTGGCAGCTGCCCGCGGCGCCGACGGGCGGCGTCCTGGTCCAGGCGGTCTCGGTGGGCGAGGTCGCGGTGGCGCGGCCGCTGCTCGCCGAGCTGCGACGCCGCCACCCCGGCGTGCCGCTCGTCCTCTCGGCGACGACCGCCACCGGCCTCGCGATGGCCGAGGACGCCGACCTCGCCGACGCGAGGGTGCCGTTCCCGGTCGACCTACCGGGCCCGGTCCGCCGGCTGCTCGACGCGGTCGCGCCGCGGCTGGTCGTCCTCGTCGAGACCGAGCTGTGGCCGGAGCTGCTGGCCTCGTGCGGCGCGCGCGGCATTCCGGTCGTGCTCGTCAACGCGCGCGTGTCGGACCGCTCGTTCGCCGGCTACCGGACGGTGCGCCGGCTGCTGCGGCCGCTGCTGGCGCCGGTCTCCCTCGCGCTGGCGCAGGACGAGGAATCGGCGGCGCGCCTGACGGCGATGGGCGTCGCGGCCGGCCGCGTGGCGGTCACCGGCAACGTCAAGTTCGACGCCACGCCGGCGGGCGCCGCGCCGGAGGTGCTCGACGACCTCCGCCGCGTGGCGGGCGGCCGGCCCGTGCTGGTCGCCGGCTCGACGATGCCGGGCGAGGAGGAGCAGGTGCTCGACGCGGTCCTTGCGGGGCCGGCCGCGGCGCGGCCGTTCCTACTGCTCGCGCCGCGCCACCCCGAGCGCGCCGAGGAAGTCGTCGGGCTGGCGGCGGGTCGCGGCCTCTCCGTCGCCCGGCGCACGCGCCTGGCCGAGGCCGCGCCGGGGTGCGAGGTCGTCGTGCTCGACACGGTCGGCGAGCTGGCCGCGCTCTACCGCCTCGCGGACGTCGCGTTCATCGGCGGCTCGCTGGTCGCGACCGGCGGCCACAACCCGATCGAGCCGGCGCGCTTCGCCGTGCCGGTGCTCAGCGGCCCGCACGTGCGCAACTTCGCCGCCGTCTACCGCAGCTTCGCGGCGGCGGGCGCGGCGCGGTTCGTGCGCTCCGCCGCCGAGCTCGCGGCCGCCCTCGAGGACTGGCTCGCGGACCGCGCCGCCGCGCGCCGGGCGGGCGACGCCGGCCACGCCCTGCTGGCGAACAGCGCCGGCGCCACCGCCCGCACGGCCGACGCGCTGGAGCCGTTCCTGGCATGAAGCACTGGCCGCTCGCGCTGCTCGGCCTGGCCGACCTGTACGAGGGGGTCAACGCGATCGGCCATGCGCTCTACCGCAGCGGACTGCGGAGGACGTTTCGCGCCCCGGTGCCGGTGATCTCGGTCGGCAACATCGCGCTCGGCGGCACCGGCAAGACGCCGCTGGTCGCGGCCCTCGCCCGTGTCCTGCTCGCGGCCGGCGCCCGCCCCGCGATCCTCAGCCGCGGCTACCGCCGGCGCGAGAAGCGGCCGGTGCTCCTTCGCGGCGCCGAGGGCGCGAGTTGGGAGCGCGCCGGCGACGAGCCGGCGTTGCTCGCCCGCGCGCTCCCCGAGGTGCCGATCGTGGTCGACCCCGACCGCGTGCACGGCGCCGCCACGGCCGTGCACGAAGCCGGCGCGACCCACCTCATCCTCGACGACGGCTACCAGTACTGGCGGCTCGTCCGCGACCTCGACATCGTCGTGGTCGAGGCCTCGGACCCGTTCGGCGCCAAGGCGCCGCGCCGCGAGCACCCCGACGCCCTCGCCCGCGCCGACGCGGTCGTGCTCTCTCGCGCCTCCGACCTGACCGAGGCGCGCGCCGCGATGGCGGTGCTCGGGGCCTACGCGCCCAACGCCGTCTTCCTCGCCACGTCGCTGACGACGCGCGCCGTGTGGCTGCGCGGCGAACGCCGGGACGCCGGCGCGCTGCGCGACGTCAGGGTGGTGGCGATGGCAGGGATCGGCTCGCCCGATGGCTTCGTCCATACGCTCGGCGACATCGGCGCGGTCGTCACCGACATGCGCTTCTTCCCCGACCACCACCGCTACACCCGCGCCGAGGTCGAGGCGGTCCTCGCCGCGGCGGCGGCCGCCGGGGCGGTCGTGGCCACCACCGCCAAGGACGCGGTCAAGCTCCCCGCCGACCTCGCGGCGAAGCTCGCCTGGCTCGACGTCGACGCCGTCGCCGTCATGGGCTCGTTCGAGGAGCTCCTCGCCCCGCTCCTCGCTAAGCGAGTGAATAGTTCAGAGTGAAGAGTGAAGAGTCAGAAACGGCGAAGGGAAGAGGGAAAAGGGGGAGAGGGAAGACGCGCAGAGGAGCGGAGGAGCAGAGGAGAAGAGGCGGCGAACACCTTCTCGTGTCTCTACTCCTCAGCCCCTCGGCTCCTCTGCTCCTCGGCCTTGCGCCACGCGCCTGGTCTGCTTTTGTCCTTTCCCCCTCGCCCCGCCCGCACTCGGGGGCGCTGAGCTAGAATCGCGCTCGTGAGCACACGCGGCCGCCTGCACGAGATCGTCGAGCGCTTCCCCGGGCGCCGCGTGGTGCTCTACGGCGACCTCGTGCTCGACCGCTTCGTCCTCGGCACCCCGAAGCGCATCTCGCGCGAGGCGCCGGTGATCATCCTGCGCTTCGAGGGCCAGCGCGACATCCCCGGCGGCGGTGGCAACGCGCTCGCCAACCTGGCGGCGCTCGGCGCCGCGGTGCGGCCGGCCGGCGTCGTCGGCGATGACGAGGCCGGCGCCGCGCTGCTCGCCGCCCTGGCCGCCGCGGGCGTCGACACCGGCGGGATCGTCACGCTCCCCGGCTTTCGCACCGTGACCAAGGTGCGCATCCTGGCCGGCGGCGCGGTGTCGCTCAAGCACCAGGTGGCGCGCTACGACGTCGAGGACCGCCTCCCCGATCACGACGGCTGGCACGCGGCGTTGCTCGCGCGTCTGGCGGAGATCGGCGCGGGCGCCGACGCCGCGGCAATCTCGGATTACGGCTACGGCGTCGTCACTGCCGCCGGCGTGGCGCGCCTGCGCGCGGCGCTGCCGTCCGGTGTGCTCGCCGTCGCCGACTCGCGCTTCGGCCTGGCGGCGCTGGGCGAGGTGGACGGCGCGACGCCCAACCTCGAGGAGCTGGCCGAGGCCGGCGGCGCGACACCGGAGAGCGACGCCGAGGTCGCGGCCGCCGCCGAGGCGTTGCGGTGCCGGCTCGGGGCGCGCTTTGTCGTCGCCACGCGCGGCAGCGAGGGGCTGACGCTCGTCGAGGCGGGCGAACCGGCGCTGCACCTGCCGGTGTTCGGCACCGACCAGGTCGCCGACGTCACCGGCGCCGGCGACACCGTGCTCGCGACGCTCACCCTGGCGCTGGCGGCCGGCGCGCGGCCGCGCGCGGCGGCGGTGCTTGCGAACCTGGCCGGCGGCGTCGTCGTCACCAAGCTCGGCACCGCCACCGTCTCGCGCGACGAGTTGCACCGCGCCATCGACCTGGCGCCGTTCGTCCATGACTGAAGGAAGAGACAGGGGTCGGGGGCCAGGGGCCAGGGGCCAGGGCGCCGGCGCGAAGCAGATCGCGCTGGCCGAGGCCAAGGTGCTGGCGCAAGGGATGCGGACCGCCGGCAAGCGCGTGGTGGTGGCCAACGGCGCATTCGACATGCTGCACGTCGGGCACGTGCGCTACCTCGCGGCCGCGCGCGCGGCCGGCGACGTCCTCTTCGTCGCGGTCAACTCCGACGCCTCGGTGCGCGCGAGCAAGGGCCCGCGGCGGCCGGTCGTCCCCGAGGCGGAGCGCACCGAGCTACTCTCACACCTCGACTGCGTCGACTGGATTCTGCTCTTCGACGAGCCGACCGTCGCCGAGGTGCTGCGGGCGCTCAAGCCGCACGTCCACGCCAAGGGCACCGACTACACGGTCGCGAGCGTCCCCGAGCGCGCGGTCGTCGCCGAGTGGGGCGGCGAGACCGTAATCTGCGGCGACCCCAAGGAGCACGCGACCACCGACCTGGTCGCCGAGATCCTGAAGCGCTTCCGCTAGGGGCGCCGCCGGCGCCGGGTCTTTACCATTCACGTACTGGTGTTCGCTGACCCCGGATACGAGTTCCACGTCCGGTATAAGGTGATGGGGCGGTGCGGCGGAGCGCGCCGAGCTCACGAGAGATGAGATCCAAGCGCGAACGATCGGCCCGCAGCACCGTCGGGCTCACACTTGAGGTCTGCGATCGCGCCACTTTCCATCCGGTCGATCTTACCGAAAGAGCGCCCGGACGGGGGCGTAGACGTCACGGCGGTGGGCGACGCTGACGAGGCCGATCTCCATCCACGAGCCACGACCCACGGCGTCGCCTTTCTGCTGGCCGCGGCCCAACCGATCAGTGTGCGGCGACGGCGGGATAGATTTCATCGGCGATCCAATAGCAGGCGACCGCCAGCGCAAAGAGAGTCCCGACACTCCAGAGGATCCACCGCCGCTTTCGCCACGCCATCCGCTCACTGATCGCCAGATCCACGAGATAGGCTGCCGAGTAGCACAGGTTGGCAAGAGCGGCGAGGACGGACATCTTCGCGAGCGAGGCGACCGTCAGGGTGGGACGGAAGTGTGGCCACGTTCCCACGACCCAGGCTACCGTGAGCGCGACGAGCGCGGCGTCATACCAGAGCCGGCGCGGCTCCCAGTAACCGATCGCGTCGCGCAGCACCTCGGGGTTCATCACGACCGCATCTTAGCGAATGTCCGTGGCGTGTGAACCGCCGAAGGCCGACATCGCGGACAGGTCACGATCGGAGACGAGTTTCAAGGGTGGAGAAGCACGCCGGGCAGTATTCGGGGCGCTTGAGATCCACCCCTTCCGGCCACAGCGACCGGTGCATCGCGCAGTCGGGGACGACGCAGTGCACGAGGCCAAGCCCGTGCCCGAGTTCGTGCACGGCCTCGGTGGTGATGCGGCGGAGGAAGCGCGTCTGAGTGGCGGCGCCCTCCTCCTCCGGGTGGAGCCTGAACCAAGAGACGATGCCGCGGCGGCCGCCGAGGTGGGAGATGCCGAAGACGTAGGTGAGCGCCGGCATGAAGAGGTCGGCGCCGGTGAGCGCGAGGTTCGACCAGCCCGGCTCGGGCCCGGGGACGTGCTCGATCAGGCAGGCGGCGTCCACCTGGGCGCGGGTGCGGTCGTAGCAGTGCTCGAACGAGACGGGCAGGCCGGCGACCTCGCCGCCGGCGAACGGCCGCGGCAGGGCCGCGAGCACCGCCTCGGCCAGCGCGGGCGGGATCTCGCCCAGCCCGAGCAGCCGCACGTTCACGGCCGCTCGATGCCGTACTTTTTCATCTTGTTGTAGAGGGTGACGCGATCGATGTCGAGCTCGCGCGCCGCCTGCGCCACGTTGAACGAGCACGCGGCCAGGACCTGGCGGATGTGCGCGGCCTCGACCGCGACGAGCGAGCGGTCGGCGGCGACCGGCGGCGAGCCGAACGGAAAGTGGCTCACCTCGATGCGTTCGCCGCGGCACAGCACCATGGCCCGCTCGATCGCGTTCGCGAGTTCGCGCACGTTGCCCGGCCAGGGGTAGGCGAGCAGCGCGTCCATCGCCTCGGGGGCGAAGCCGGCGACGCGCCGGTTCATCTGGGTCGCGAAGCGGGCCAGAAAGTGCTCGGCGAGGGCGGGGATGTCCTCCCTCCGCTCGCGCAGCGGCGGCAGCGCGATCTGGAAGACGTTGATGCGGAAGAAGAAGTCGTCGCGGAACCGGCCCGCCGCAACCTCCGCCTCGAGGTCGCGGTGGGTCGCGGTCACGAGCCGGAAGTCGACGTGGATCGTCTCGTTGCCGCCGACCCGCTTGAGCGTGCGCTCCTGCAGCACCCGCAGCAGGTCGACCTGGACCCGCGGCGGCACGTCGCCGATCTCGTCGAGGAACAGCGTGCCCTCGTCGGCCATCTC
>JAKAFI010000092.1 GCA_021818005.1 Acidobacteriota bacterium
GGGCATGTATGTCCTCCTTAGGACTCCGAGGGATCGTTGAGTTGGGGTGGCTTCTCACCACCCGGCGTCGATTCCGCGCGCTCGCTCGTCGCACCACCTCCTCGTCAGTTGTTGGAATCGGAGAAGCTTTTCCACGTCACGGACGGGTAGCAATTCTTGTGCCATGTTTCACAACGTCAGTAAGTACTTGCAAGAACATATCTAAGGCAACAGGCGCGAGGGTGGCGACCGAGCTGAGGGGCGCCACGCGCGCACCGGACCGGACCCCGGGGACTCAATTGCAGCCGGATGAAGCACTTGAGGCGAGGAGCCGCTGTTACCTCCGAGAAACGGCCGCGCGGCCGGGGCGGGGCGTCCGCGAAACATCGGGGCCTTGGGTCCGGGCACCCGGGCGTGCTTCGTCGCCCCGACGGCTGGTCGTAGCCAGGGAGCCGGAGGGTGTGGTTACGCGACGGTGACAGGGGGTTGGTTCGTTACGCTCGCGGTGCACCGCCGCGCTACGAGTTGGCTCGGAACCTATTACAGGGAAGTGAGTTCGTGCTGAGGCAGCGATGGCAAGCGGTTTGCTTCCTCGACCTCTGGGATACCGGAGCGCGTGCCTGTCGTTCTCATCTCCCGTGGCACCATGACCGGCGGCCAGGCGCTGGGCCGCTGCGTCGCGGAGCGCCTCTCGCTGCAGCTCGTGCGGCGCGAGGACCTGATGAGCGTCATCGACACGCGCGGCGAGCACGCCAAGAAGGTCAGAGCCAGCCTCGACCGCGCCACCCGCGCCTACGACCAGTTCAGCCAGCTCCGGCGTCCCTACCTGATCCTGATGCGGGAGGCGCTCCTCGGCTTCATCCGCGGCGGCAACTGCGTCTATAACGGCTTCGCCAGCCACCTCCTCGTCCCCGGCGTCCAGTGCTGCATGCGCGTCCGCATCACCGCGCCGCTGGCGATGCGGGTCAGCAACGCCGTCGAGCGCCTCGGCGTGACCGCGGACGAGGCGCGGGAGGCGGTCGAGCGCGAGGACGAGGAACGGTTGCGCTGGGGCCGGTTCATGTACGGGCGGGACATTCGCGACCCGAGCCTGTACGACGTCTGCTTCTCGCTGGAGAAGGCGTCGCCGGCGACCGTCTGCTCGATGATCGCCGCCGGCCTGCGGGAAAAGGAGTTCCAGCCCACGCCCGAGAGCGCCCGGGCGCTCGAAGACCTCTACCTCGGCGCCTGCGTCGAGGCGGCTCTGGTGAGCGATGCACGGACGCTGGCCTGGGAGATCGGGGCGCAGGCGCGCGAGGGCACCGTGCTGCTCGAAGGCCCGTTCCTCGAGGACGCGCAGCTCGCGGATGTCCTCGAGGTGGCGCGGGCGGTCGCGGGCGTGCGCGAGGTGGAGTACCAGCCCGGCTGCGTGACGAGCTTCCAGCTGGCGCCGTGAACCCGGCCGGGGGACAGGAGTGAGGTGATGCCGCAAGCCCAGAACGAGACCGGCCGCCACGTGTTGCTCGACCTCAAGGCGCTGCTGGCGCGCCTGACCGCCACGGACGAGAGCCTCGAGCGGCTGGCGAAGACGCGCAACAAGGTCCTCGAGCACAGCAGCGAGACGGGCGACACCCTCCTCCACTTCACCTCGAGCACGGCGGGCCACACCGAGCGGCAGACGGCGATGGCGCAGGAGCGGACGGCGCTGACGCGCGAGCAGACGCGGCTGTCGACGCGCAGCACCGAGCTGGCCAATATCCGCACCGACCTCGGCCGCGAGCGCACGACGCTCGCCGGGCAGCGGACCGACCTCGCGGTTGCCCGGACCGAGATGGCCCGCCGCCGCACGTCGCTCGCGGAGGGCCGGACCGGCCTGGCGCAGATGCGCACCCGCCTGGCCGAGGAGCGCACCTCCTTCGCCCAGAACCGCACCGAGCTGGCGCGCGAGCGCAACCGGCTGGCAGACGAGCGAACGAAGTTCTCGGTGCGGCGGACCGACCTCGCCGAGGAGCGCAACCACCTCGCGGTGACGCGCACGCTGCGGGCGCGAGCGCGGACCAGGTTGTCGTGGCAGCGCACCGAGCTGGCGCGGGGGAGGACGTACCTCGCCTTCGTGCGCACCGGCCTGGCCCTGCTGACGCTCGGGATCGTGTTCTTCCGCTACTTCGGCGTGTCGTGGTGGAGCATCTTCGACGCGGTCCTGGTGCTCGGCAGTCTCGTCCTCGTCGGTGCCGGAGGGTCCGGCTACCTGAAGAGCCAGCGTCGGGTGCATGCGCTCGAGCATCTGCTGCAGGGGGACGATGGGTTCCGCGACCTCGAGACGAGCTGACAAAAACCCGACCCGCGGCGCGCACGAGCCGGGCGATCCCAACCTCGCGGAGCGCCTGCGCAAGGCGGAGGCCGCCCTTGTCGGCCGTCCCCGGCTGAGCATGCGGCTGCGCCTCGTCGTCAGCCTCGCCCTCTGTTTCATCCTCAGCTGCGCGTTCTCGCTCGGGGCGTTCAGCCTGCTGCGCACCGCCAAGGCCAAGCTGCTGCTGTTGCAGACGCTGGAGCGGCTCGACGACCGCATGCTGCGGGTGCGGGCGCTCGCGGACGAGGGCACCCTCGCGGCCGCCGACGTCGACAAGGTGGTGGAGAGCCTGGGGCAGGCCGAGCCGCTGTTGCGCAGCGACGGCGACGCGCTCGAGGCCAACGACCGCGACGCCGCCCCGGCGCTCCTCGTGCAGCTCGGTACCTGCCGCCGGCTGTTGTCGGCGCTGCGCCGCGGTGCCGGCGGCGGAGTGGCCGGTCTGCCCACCGAACAGGCGGCCGAACTGCGGCGCGCCGAGGCCGAGGGCGGCCGCCTGCTCGAGGCCGTCATCCGCCACGAGCGGGTTTCGCTCGACACGACCGTTCGCCTGGCCGAGGCCGGGCCGCTCGTCCTGCTCGGCCTCCAGCTCCTGCTCTTCGCCGGCATCGTCGTCGCGTTCGCCAAGGCGCTGGTGGAGCCGATCCGCAGGTTCGGGGAGTACACGGCGCGCATCGCGGCCGGCGACTACTCGTTCATCGCGCCGGCGCGCGGCTACCGCGACGAGTTCTCCGACCTGGCGCTCGCTGTCAACACGATGCTCGGGGAGCTGCAGGCGCAGCAGGACCGTCTGGTCAAGGGCGCGAAGCTCGCGGCGGTCGGGACGCTCACCTCCGGCATCGCGCACGAGCTCAACAACCCCCTGAACAACGTCGCCATCACCGCCGAGACGCTGATGGAGGAGCTGCGGACCCTCTCCGACGATGAGAAGTGGCGCCTGCTGCAGGACATCTACTTCGAGAACGAGCGCGCGAGCGAGATCGTCCGCAGCCTGCTCGACTTCACCCGCCAGGAGAAGAGCGAGGCGGGTGCCGTCGATCTCGCCGAGGTGATCGGCTCGACGCTGCGCCTGGCGCAGAACGAGATGAACCTCAACAACGTCTCGTTCAGCTGCGAGCTGCCGCCCGACCTGCCGCGCGTGCGGGGGACCGCAAACCAGTTGCGCCAGGTCCTGCTCAACGTGCTGCTCAACGCGATCCAGGCGATGCCGCGCGGCGGCCGGGTGTGGGTGAGCGCGGGCACGCCGGAGGCGGGCCGGGTGTGCGTCGAGGTGCGCGACGAGGGCGAGGGGATCCCGCCCGAGGTGCTGCCGCGCATCTTCGACCCGTTCTTCACGACCAAGGAGCCGGGGCGGGGGACCGGGCTCGGGCTCTCGGTGAGCCTGGCGATCGTGAGGACGTTCGGCGGCGACCTCCAGGTGACCAGCGAGGCGGGGAAAGGCACGACCGTCCACGCTTGTCTGCCCCGGGCCGAGGAGCGATAATCCCGGCCGGAGCCGGGGAGGGGGAGCGAATGGCGCAGGGCACGGATGTCATGGTGCTCGACGACGAGCCGATCGTCGGCGAGCGCCTGCGGCCCGCCCTCGAGAAGGAGGGCCACACCGTCGAGGTGTTCACCGACAGCGAGCAGGCGATCGACCGGCTCAAGCAGAAGCGCTTCGGGGTCCTGGTCACCGACATGAAGATGCGTGGGCCGAGCGGCATGGACGTCCTCCGGTTCGTGCGCGAGCAGGCGCCGGGGACGCAGGTCATCGTCATCACCGGCTACGCCACCATCGAGACGAGCCACGAGGCGAACGCCTGGGGGGCCTACCGGTTCGTCGCCAAGCCGTTCAAGCTCAAGGAGCTGGTCAAGCTCGTGGAACAGGCCGCGAAGCTGGCGTCGGCGTAGGCGGGCCGGACCCGGCCGGATCCACCCGCGGCACCATCGCCGCCGGCAGCACCACGGTGAAGCTGGAGCCGTGGCCGGGCTCGCTCTCCACCCTGATGTCGCCGCCGTGCTGTCGCACGATCCCGAGGCTCACCGACAGCCCGAGCCCAGTCCCCTTCCCCTTCGATTTCGTGGTGAAGAACGGGTCGAAGATCTTCGGCAGCACGTGCGCGGGGATGCCGCAACCGTCGTCCGCGATCACGACCTGCACGCACGCGGCCTCGCGGGCGGGCCCGGCCGTGATCGTGACCCGGCCTCCCTTGCGCACCGCGTCGAGGGCGTTGATCAGCAGGTTGACGAAGACCTGGCTCAGCGCCTGACGGTCGCCGTGGATCGCGGGCAGGTTCTCCGCCACCTCGACCGCGATCTTGGCGCCGGAGAGCTTGATCTGGTTGGCCGCCAGGCCGGTCGCGGCGCGCAGCACGTCCCCGAGGTCGAGCCGTTCGGTGGTGATCTCGCTCTCGCGCGCGAAGTCGAGCAGGTTGCGCACGATCCGCTGCGCGCGCGCGACCTGGGTTACGAGGTCCTCGACCATCTCGAGGCGCTGGGCGTCGGAGAGCGTGGCGTAGTCCTCCCTGAGCATCTCGGCGGTGAGGGTGATGTTGTTCATCGGGTTGTTGAGCTCGTGCGCCACGCCGGCGGTGAGCGTCCCGATCGCCGACAGTTTGTGCGACTGCACGAGCACCTCCTGCCGGTGGGCGAGCTCGCGCATCATCGTGTTGAGCGCGAGGCCGAGGTTGGAGAACTCGTCGCGGTACCACCGGCTCGGGGTCAGCGGCGTGAAGTCGCCGCCGGCGATGCGCTCCGTCGTCTTCATCAGCCGGCCGAGCGGGCGCACCATCTGGCGGGCGAGGACGTCGGCGACGATCACCGAGAACGCGAGCAGGAGCACGAGGAAGACCACCGGCAGCCGCTTGAACAGCGCCAGCGTCCGGTTGACGCTGGCGCGCTCCTTGTCCGCGAGCTCGAGGGCGACGGCGACCATCTGCGAGCCGTTGTCGCGCAGCGCGGCTTCGATCGCGCTGCGTTCGGCAGGTGCCGCGCCGGGACCGGCCGCCCCGGCGACCAGGCGGGCGAGCGCCGACTCGTAGCCGTCGAGGTGCCGCCGCATCCGCCCGAGCTCCGTCGCGGTCAGGACCTTGGCGGCGTCCGGCTCGGCGGCGACCAGGAGCCGGCGCGCCTCGGCGAGATGGTCCTGCATATCCTGCAGGTTGGCGCCGTGGAGAAAGTAGTTCTTCTCGAACCGCCGCGTCTGCTGGATCTCCATCGTGTAACGGTCCACCGCCTCGAGGAAACGCAGGCGGTCCTCGAGGCGGGCGAGGAGGACCCACGCCCCGATGATCACGACGACGGCGAAGCCGACGAACGAGAGGAAGCCGAGGACGAGGCGGGCGCGGATGCCGATCGAAGGACGGTCCCAAAACGCGCGTTCGACGCTGACCGCGTCGAGCGCCGCAGGCGCCGCCGGCACGCCTTCGTCGTGCTCGGTCGCCATCGGCCCCCCGTCAGGAACTCTCGCCGACGACGGCGTGCGCGATCCCGGCAAACCCGAGCGCCTCGGCCGCCTTCGCGATCACGTCGCGCAGCTCCTGCGGCTTGAACGGCTTGGCGATGAAGTCGAAGGCACCCTTGGCCATCGCCTCGCGCGCGAGCTCGACGGTGGCGTAGCCGGTGATCATGATCACCCTGGTGTCGGGCCAGCGCTCCAGCACCTTCTCCAGCACCTCGATGCCGTCGATGTCGTCCATGCGGATGTCGGTGACGACGATGTCGAAGCGCGTCGCCGCCAGCCGCTCGAGCGCCGGGCGCGGCGCGTCGAACACCTCGACGTCGCAGCCGACCTTGGCCAGCGCGGGCTGGAGGCGCTTGCCCACGATCGGCTCGTCGTCGAGCACGAGCACCTGCAGTCGCCGTTCCATCGCACCCCCCTCTCTAGCCCGCCGCGGGCCGGGTGACCCGCAGCGTCTCGTGCAGCCGCCGCTGTGCCAGGCGTGCCTTGACGACCTGGACGAGGATGAGCCCCGCGCCGCCGAGCCCCGCGACGAAGAGCATCGCCGTGCTGGCGCCGTTGAACCACGGTTCCAGCCGGCGGTCGAAGCTGACGAGGTCGAGCTGGCGCAGGTACACCGGGATCGCCAGGGCGCGGCTGACGACGCAGAGGAGGATCACGGACCCCATCACGAGCCGGATGAGGACCTCACGGACGACCTTGGTGCCGTAGGTCCCGACGAAGACGCCGATGATCGAGCCGAGCAGCAACAGGAGCGTGAGCCGGATGTCGACGAGCCCCTGGTAGCCGTAGCTGAGCGCCGCCAGGCCGCCGCCGAACATAGCGAGGAACAGCTCGGTTCCGGGCGCCACCGAAGTCGGGACCCCGAACAGGTAGATCATCGCCGGCACGCCGATGAAGCCGCCGATCGCCACGGTGCCGTCGAGGTAGCCGAGCGCCAGCCCGACGAGGAGGACGAGCCAGACCGAGACCTTGACGTCGGCGACCGGGAAGTACACGTACGGCGGCAGGCGCAGGCGGGAGACGAAGTTGGCGGCCCGCATCGAGGGCCCTTCCGCGTCGTGGGAGTGACGGGAGCGCAGCGCGTCGCGCAGGATGAAGATCCCGACCGCGGTCAAGACGCCGACGAACACCACGCTGATGTAGAGGTTGGACGCCGCACCCTCGCCGCCGCCCTCGTGCCCGCCCTTGAGCTGAAAGAGCTTGCCGTTGATCCAGACGGCGACCCGCACCGCGACGAGCGCGGGCACGAGCAGCCACGCCGCGAGCTTGGTGTCGACGTTGCCGAGCTTGGCGTGCTTGAGCGAGCCCATCAGGTTGTTGCCCATGCGGTGCGCCACGTTGCTGCCGACGGCGACGACGCCGGTGACGCCGAGGTTCATCATCCCCGGTGTCATGAAGAACGCGCCGCCGCTGCCGGTGAACCCGCTCAGCACCCCGCCCACGAAGCCGAGCGCCACGACCACCAGCGCGTCGGCCCAGGTCACGTGGATAAAGACGCTACCGAGCAGCTCCGGCATGACACCTCCATGGTTTGACGCACGGCGTTGCCATCGTTCCGCCTACTCGAGTTTGAGCAGCCGCAGCAGCGACGACGTGACCCCGGCGTTGAGCGCGGCGGCGAGCGGCGCGAGAACGGCCACGAGCGCCACCGCGCCCCACGGGTGGGCGTCGTGGAGCGGCCCGCCGAGCACGTTGAGGAAGACCTCCTGGTGGGTGAAGACGACGGCGTACAGCGCCGCCGTCAACACGGCCGTGGCCGCGAGCCTGACGACCTGCGCCGGGCCGAAGCGCAGCTTGGCGCCGAGCTCGGCGGCGGGGAGGACCGGGACCGGGAGGTGGTCGGCGAGGAACCGCGTCAGCTCGCGCGTCATCCGCGTCCGCGCCGCGGCGGCCTTGCCGAGGAAGACGTCTCCCACCAGCACCAAGCTGTACGAGATCGTCGGGTTGACGGCGGCGAGCAGGCGCTCGCGGCTGCCGGCCACGGTGTGGCCGCCGCCGGAGCAGCCGGCGTGCACGAGCGTGTCGAGCATCTGGCCGAACGCCCGGTCGGCGTCCGCGACCGTCTCCACGACGTCGTCCTCGATGCCCCCGTCGGCTCCCCGCGGCGCCGTGCCGGCCGCCTGCGGCACGGGGGCGGCGAGCGCCGCTTCCGGCTCGTCGGGCCGGTAGCGCAGCAGCTCGACGGCCGCTCCCCAGCGCCGCGCCAGCTCGTTGACCTGCGCCAGCAACGCGCCGCCGGGCTGGAACTCCTCCTGGATCCAGAGGACGTTGGTGCTGGCGACGGTGCAGCGCAGCTCGCGGCACTCCGGCAGCGCGCAGAGGATCTCCGGGATCACCGGCGCGACGCTCGCCTGGTTCGGCATGTACGTGATCGTGACCACGCCCTCGTTGGAGCGCACCGTGAGGTCGGCGTCGGCGGTACGCGGGTCGAGCGCCAGCTTGATGCGGGCGCGGGCCTGCAGCAGCCGCTCGTCCATCGCCCGGCGGCTGGCCGGCGTCGGCCTGAAGTCGGGAAGGTCGGCGATGCCGCACAGCGCGGCGGCGGCGTTCTCGATGCTCATGTGCTCGAGGTTGACGACGAAGTCGTACTTCTGCAGATCGTCCATCTGCACGCCGTGGACGAACTGCACCCAGGTCCGGATGTCCGCGTCGATCTCGTCGAGGAACGCCGCGGCGCGCTCGCGGTTGAGCTTGGTGCGCTGCACCGCGGTGTCGAGGCGCTGGCTGTACTCGGGGATCACACGGACCCGCAGCACGTGCCCGATCCCGGGGAGGAGGAGGTGGCCGGCGCGCCCGTAGTAGACGAGGTCGCCCTCGGCCGCCTTCTCGCAGATCGTGGCGGTGGCCACGGCCAGGTACCGCTCCTTGAGCCGGGCGAGGCGCTCGCGCGCGGCCGGCTTCTTGATCATCGCGACCTCGAGCTTGCCGACCGGGATGCCGCACTCGTTCGAGCGCGCCACGACGTCCTCGCGGCTGAGATAGGCGTAGCCGAGCTTGGCGGCGAGGCCCTTGGCCAGCCGCTCACCGCCGCCGAACGGCACGCTGCAGACGAAGATGATCGGCATGGCCTCCCCTCGCGCCTCTCGCGCCGCGTCCGCCCTCTCCCGGCGAGCTCAGCAACCGCCGGTCCAGGGGCACCCGCCGGGACGAGCGCCGCCCGGATCCCGCCGGCCCGCCACGCGCGCCGGGCCGACCGTGTCGCTCCGGAGCTCGATGGTGGCCGTGGCTGTCCTCACACAAGCAACGGGTGTGCCATGTCGTGTCGCCGTTCCCGCGCGGCCTCGGCGCAGCCGTCTCAGCGTGCTGGCCCGGTCGGAACGGCCCGCGGGCGGGCCGGCACCGGGGCCGAAACGCGGGTCCGGCCGGGCGGGGTGTTTCTCACCGGTAACGAAAAACGGGTGGAACCCGTAACTCGAGGCGGTGCGGCGTTCCGATTGGACCCAACCGGGAACGCTCGGCCCGGACCCGAAGTGGCGGCACGGTTCTTGCCTCACGTGGAGTCGTGCACTTCCGGACAGGCGCGCGCCGGCGGGCTCGTGCTGAGGGGGTGAGGCATGGCGGTCATCACCATCTCCCGTGGTTCGTTCAGCGGCGGCAAGATCTTGGCCGAGTGCCTCGCCCAGCGGCTCGGGTACCGCTGTCTGGACCGTGAAATCATCGTCGAGCGCGCCGCCGCCTACGGCGTTACGCAGGAGGAACTACGCCGGGCGATCACCGAGCCGCCGTCGTTCTGGGATCGCTTCCGCCACCGCAAGTACATGTTCCTGACGCTCTTCCAGGCGGCGCTCACGGAGGAGGTCCGGGCCGGGAGGGCGGTGTACCACAGCAACGCCGGCCACCTGCTCCTGCGCGGGGTCAGCCACGTGCTGCGGACCCGCATCATCGCCCCGCTGGAGAAGCGGGTGGCGATGGTCGAGGAGAGCCTCAAGATGAGCGCGGACGAGGCCGCGGCGTACATCGAGGCGATGGACCAGGACCGCCGCCGCTGGACGCACTACCTGTACGGCGTCGACTGGGGCGACCCTGCGCTGTACGACGTGGTCCTCAACCTCGAGTCGATGGAGATCGGGGACGCCTGCGAGACGATCTGCCTGATGGCGGCGCAGGCGACGTTCGCCGAGACTCCGGAGTCGAGCGCGGCGATGGAGAACCTCGCGCTCGCCAGTCGGGTGCGGGCCAACCTGGTGATCCACCCGGCGACTTCGGGGTTGGAGGTCGAGGTCGAGGCGCGCGCCGGGGCCGTCACGGTCCGCGGCAAGCTCGCGGCCCCGGACCAGGCCGGGGAGATCCAACAGGTGGTGCGGGCGATCCCCGGGGTGACCGATCTCGCCGTAGAGGGGGTGGTGCAGAGCACGGGTCTTTGAGGAAGCCGGCAGCGGGGCGCGGGCTGGGGCGCAGTGAACGGGGCGAGGGTGGCCGGGCCGGCTTTCGGCGCGGCCACCGGAAGCGAGAGCGACGACCATGCCGATCTTCCTGCCGATCGCGGGCATCAGCATCAACCTCCTGCTCGTCATCGGAGCCGGCGCCGTGGTGGGGTTCATGTCGGGGATGTTCGGGGTCGGCGGCG
>JAKAFI010000093.1 GCA_021818005.1 Acidobacteriota bacterium
CAGCGGAAGCGTCGAGGGGAGGAGTTGGCGCTGGATCGCGGCGGCGAGCTCGAGCTCGCGCTCGGTTCGTTCCTGCTCGAGCGCCTCCCGGTGGAGCGTCGCGTTCTCGAGCGCGACCGCGGCCTGGGCGGTGAACAGGCCGAGCGTCTCGGCGTCGGTGGCCGCGAACGGCGCGGTGCCGCCGCGCACCTCCCGCTCCGCGAGGGCGAGGACACCGAGACGGCCGCGCCGGCCCGCCACCGGCACCGCGAGTCGGCCCGCTTCGAGCAGGCCACCCTCCGGCAGCGCCGCGACCTCCTCGGGGTCGAGCACGGCGCCGCCGACGCGCGCGGCCATGACGCAATCGCCCGAGGCGCACGCCGCGACCGTTCCGGCCCCCACCAGTCGCACGGCCGGGCCGGCGGCTCCCACAGCCGTGAGCCAGACCTCGCCGCGGCGGGCGTCGAGCAGCGCCGTGGCGTGCAGGAGCAGCTCCTCGGCGATGCGGGCCGGTTCGAGGGTACCGCCGAGCGCTTCGCCGATCGCGCGCAACGACTCGATCTCCCACAGCCGGCGCCGTTCCGCGAAGCGCGCCTGCTTGAGCTCCTCGCGCAGCACCCAGCCGCCGAGGACGACGCCGGCCGCGACCCGCACGAACTCCGCCGGCTCGGCGCCGCCGTCGAGCTCGAGCCAGAACGCGTCCCGCCCGGAAGGCAGCTCCGAGCGCGCCCCGCACCGCGCCGTGCCCATCCGCGCCAGCACCTCGTGGCCGCGGCCGATCGCCCCGCCGGCGGCGCCCGTGGCGCGGAGCACGGTCTCGAGGACGGCGTGCGGCAGTGGCGCTCCACCCTCGGGCGGTACGCCGACCGCGAGTTCCAGCACCCGCAACGCGTCGTTCATCGGACCTGAGCCAGCTCCGCGAGCGCCGAGGCGCGATCGGGGAAGAGCCTGGCGTACTGGCCCAGCCCCATGATCTGGAACGTCTTGGCGATGCTCGGCGTGAGACAGCAGAACGCGAGGGTGCCCTTGACCTCGAGCGTGCGCTCGAGCACCTCGAGCAAGAGGGAGATGCCGATCGAGTTGATGATCCGGGTCGCGTGCAGGTCGAGGAGCAACGTGCGGCAGCCGCCGTCGAGCAGGGCCCGCGCCTCGCTCGCGATCGCCTCGCCCCCCTCGTTGTTGATGTAGCCGGCCACCTCGAGCACGGCGAGCTCGCCCTGGCGCTGCACGGTCCTGAGTTCGAACGTTTCCACCGTCACTGCCCTCCGGTTCGGCGGATCATGCGGATCCTGGTCAAGCCGGGCCGGGACGTGATCTCCACCTCGTCCATCAGGCGCCGGATCAGCTCGAGGCCCCAGCCGCGCTTGCGGAGCGCGTGCAGCTTGGCCGCCAGCACGGGCCGCGGCTGGTCCTCGGGGTTGAACCCGGGGCCGTGGTCCACGACCGCCACCTCGAGCCACGGCGCCTCGTCACGGTGGGCCACGAGCTCCACCTCGACCTCACCGCCTCCGTACTCGAGCGCGTTCAGGCATGCCTCCACGACCGCGAGCTTGACCTCGGCCAGCGTATCACGGGGAACGCCGACGCGTCGTCCGAGCTCCTCCACGGCATCGCCAGCGATCAACTCCGCGCGGGCGACGCGCGGGAGGACGAGGCGTTGCCGCATCGGCTCAGCCATGGGTGCCATCTCCCCGCTCCGGCATCAGAGCGCCAGCAGGAGGCAGAGGAGGCGCCACCCCAGGTGCACGCCGTCGGCGAGCGCGCCGGGGTAGAGTGCGCTGCCCCCGAGCAACCCGGCGCCGAGCGCGGCCCACGGGCGGCTGAGCGGCTCCAGGACGCGATCGGCCAACACGGTTGCGGTCGGGAACGGCATCATGCTCGAGAGGCTTTGCAAGGCTGCTGCCAGGCATCTCAAGATATTGACCTAAAACACGATAGCCGCGGACAGAGGGGCTCGGGAACGGGTCGTATTGATGCACATTGCAACAAAGAGGCGTGATCACGGCTCGTAACCTCGCCGGGAACGTTGCTGGCCCTTGCCGCGCCGCCCTATGTTGCGTTGTGCATCTTCTGTTGCATTCCACCTCAGCAGCATCCGGTAGAGCGTCGTGCGATCGATCCCCAACGCCCGCGCCGCCGCCACCCGGTTCCCCCCGTGGCGCTCGAGCGTGCGCCGGACGTGGGCGCGGACCGCCTCCTCGAGCGTCCCCGCGACCGCGGCGCCCGGGTCACGCCGCGCCCCCATCGCCAGGCGGAGGTCCTCCGCCTCGACGCGGTCGCCGGCCGCCAGCGCCGCCGCCGCCTCGAGCACGTTCTCGAGCTCGCGCACGTTGCCGGGAAAATCGTGCCGCAGCAACAGCTCGAGCCCGTCGCGGGCGAGCGACAGGCGCCGCCCCATCCGCCGCCCGTGCAGGTTCACGAAGTGGCGGGCCAGCAGCGGGATGTCCTCGACCCGCTCGCGCAGCGGCGGGAGGGTGAGCTCGACGACCCGCAGCCGGTAGTAGAGGTCCTGGCGGAACTCGCCGGCGGCCAGCATCGCCTCGAGGTCGCGGTTGGTCGCGGTCACGAGGCGGACGTCCACGGTGATGCGCTGCCGGCCGCCGACGCGCTCGATCTCGCGCTCCTGGAGCACCCGCAACAGCTTGGCCTGCAACGCCGGCGAGAGGTCGCCGATTTCGTCGAGGAACAGGGTGCCCCCGTTCGCGAGCTCGAACCTCCCCGGCCGCGCCGACACCCCGGTCGCCACCCCGCGCTCGATGCCGAATAGCTCGGCCTCCAGCAGCGTCTCCGGGACCGCGGCGCAGTTGAGCGGCACGAACGGCCCGGCGTGGCGGGGGGAGAGTGTGTGCAGCAGCCGGGCGAGCCGCTCCTTGCCGGTGCCGGATTCGCCGCGCACCAGCACCGTCACGTCCGTGGGCGCCACCCGCCGCGCCAGCTCGACGACGCGGTGGAACGCCGGCGCCTGCCCGACGAGGCCGGCGTCCTCCCCGGTCCCGAGGCGCAGCGCGCGGTTCTCCTCCTCGAGCAGGAGCCGGCGGCGCTCCACCTCCTCGAGCGCGCGGCCCGAGGCGATCGCCGGCGCCGCCAACAACGCGAGCGAGCGCAGGAACGTGACGTCCTCGTCGTCGAAGCGGGCCAGCCCCTGCCGCGCCTCCCTGTCCGCCACCGCGACGAGGCCCATCAGCTCCTCGCGCCAGAGGCACGGCGCCACCAGCACCTCGGCGAACGCCAGGTCGAGCACCGCACCGACCACCCGCACGACCTCGCCGGCGCGCGCGGGCTCGAGCGCCGGCGAGGCCGCGAGGCGGGCCGCCCCGCCCGGCGGCAGCGGCCACCCGACCGCGACCACCGTGGCCGGCTCCAGCGACGGCAGAAGCGACACCGCGAGGCCGGCGCGCGCGTCGAGCAACCCGACGGCGCGCTGCACCAGCTCCTCGACGATCTCGCCCTCCTGACGCGGCCCCGAAAGGGCCAGCGACAGGTCGAGCACCGTCTCCAGCCGCGCCCGGCGCCATCCCTCGCGCGCCCCGGTCTTCATGCCGGCGCTCCCGTCCAGCGCAGCGCCACCAGCGTGATGTCGTCGTACGCCTCGCCGCCGGCGGTGAACGCCTCCACCTCCCGCATCATCCCCGCCACGACCGCGGCCGGCTCGCCGTCGCCGTTCGCGAGGACGCGGGCGATGCGCTCGTCGCCGAACGGCTCTCCGTCCGCCGTGCGCGCGTCGGAGAGCCCGTCGGAGTAGAGCAGCACCGTGTCCCCCGGGCTCAGCGCAAAGCGGACCAGGTCCCAGTGCGCGTCGCGCAGCGCACCGACGGGCAGACGGTACATGGGCGGCGGCAGCTCCTCCACCCCGCCGGCGGCGCGGCGCAGCAGCGGCGCCGGCTGACCGGCGAGCGCGTAGGCGCCCGACCCGCCGGCGTGCAGCTGCATGAACGCCAGCGCCACGAACATGTGGCGGCGGGGGGCGTACAGCCGCTGGTTCGCGACCTCGAGGATCTGGACGGGCGACGCGCCCCCGAGCGCCGCGGTGTGCAGCACCTCACGGGCGGCCACCATCATCATCGCCCCCGGGACCGACTTGCCCGACACGTCCCCGACCACCAGCGCGGCCGAACCGTCGCCGCCGGTGGAAAGCGCGTCGTAGAAGTCGCCCCCCACCTGCCGCGCGGGGATGCAGCGCGCCGCCACCTGCCACCCGGGAGGAACCGACAGCGCCGACGGGAGGAGGGAGAACTGCACCCTGCGGGCGATCTCCAGCTCCTTCTCCAGCTCGACCTGGCGCGTGCGCTCGCGCAGCAACCTGGCGTTCTCGAGCGCGATCGCTCCCTGGTTGGCGAGCGTGCGCACGAGCTGGAGGTCGTCGGTGCCAAACTCCTCCTCGGAGCGCTTGGGCCCGAGCGAGAGCACCGCGTGCAACTGGCCACGGGTGCGCAGCGGCACCAACAGGCGCGCGCCCAGTGCGGCGAGCTGGTCGAGCAGACGGCGCGAGTCGGCCTCGAGCTGCTTGAGCGGCTCGAGCGTCCCGGGGCGCACCGGCTCGTCCAGGCGCGCCAGCTCCTCGATCACGAGCAGCCGCGCCGGCAGCTCGCGCGGGAGCGGCGGCGGCGCCGTGCGCGACACCATCACCGCGCCCTCGCGCACGTGCAGCGCCGCCCACTCGAGGTGCATGATCTCCGAGAGCCGGGTGGCGAGCAGCGCCTCCAACCCCTCGATCGAGAACTCGCGCACGACCGCGGCGCTGACCTCCTCGACCGCGCGGCGGGCGTCGTACACCTCGCGGAAGAAGAAGCGGTCCACCGGCCCCTGCAGGCGCCGGCGCAGCGGGTCGAAGATCGCCAGCACCGCGAGCGCGAGCAGCAGCGGGAAGTACGGCGAGGAGCCCGAGAAGAGCAACGTCGACACCGCGATCCCGAGGGCGTACGTGCCGGCGACCACGGTCGTCGCCAGCGTGTACAGCACCGACTTGCGGACGATCACCGTGATGTCGAAGAACTGGAAACGCACGATCGCGTAGGCGAACGTGAGCGGGATCAGGGTCAGCGGCACCTCGCCCCAGAACAGGTAGCGGTCGGTGCGCAACAGCGACGGCATCACGATCCCCAGCGCCAGGAACGGGGTCACGCCTGCGACCGTACCGACGAACACGGTCGCGATCTGGCGCCGCTCGCGCCCCTCCTCGGCCCGCACCAGCGACCCGAGCAGCGCGAGCAGGCCGAGCACCAGGTAGTCGCCCATCAGCACCCAGTTGGCGATCGGGGCGCCCGACACGACCCGGATGTGGATCGCGAACACCGCCCCGACCGCCAGCGTCAGCACGTACACCAGCGGCGGCAGCAGGTACAGCAGCCGGAAGAGGTTGGGAGACTCGTTGACGAACCGCTCCGCCGCTCGCAGCCAGCGCCTTCCCCGTCCCGAGCGCGGCGCGCCCGCGCCCGCGAACGCCAGCCGCAGCGGCCGCGGGAACACGAGGAAGAAGTGCAGGAACGCGGCCGGCAGCACGAGCAGCGAGAGCGTCCCGGTCGTCAGCACGACACCGTCGACCCACGAGTACGACGCCGGCCGGAGCCGGCACACCAGGAAGAGCAGGAACAGGGTGCACAGCGCGAAGAAGACGCGGCTCGGACCTCCCCGCGCCTCGTCGGGACGCTGCAGCAGCACGTACAGACCGATGAAGAAGAAGAGGAAACCGGAGAAGCAGGCGTAGACGTACGCCATCGTTCCCAGCTGCCGCGGCCCCAGCCTCACCTCGCGCTCGAGCAGGTCGCCGTGGCGCTCGACGAGGTACGGCACGACCTCGCCGATCTTCTGCCGCTGCAGCACCTGCGCCACGTCCGAGGCGCTGCGCACGACCTCCCGCCCGACGCCTGCGATGCGGTCGCCGGGCTGCAGCCCCGCGGCCGCGGCGCCCGAGCCGGGGGCGAGCGCACGCACGACCAGCTCGCTGCGGTCGGGGTCGAGGATGACCCCGTCGTACGGGCGCGGCAGGAACATGTCGAGGATCGAGAGGCAGGCCACCAGGAAGGCGACCGCGCCGAAGGTGAGGACCGGAACCAGCCCCGGTGAGCGAAGACGCTTCATCTCCGGCACCACGATACTACGGGCCGCTCCCGGCCACGCTAGAATGCGGCCGTGCCCGGCCGGCTGATCACGTTCGAAGGGGTCGAGGGGTGCGGCAAGACCACCCAGCTGCGCCTCCTCGCCAACCACTTGCAGCGGCGCGGCGTTCCGGTCGTGACCACGCGCGAGCCGGGCGGGACGCCGCTCGGCGAGCGCGTGCGGGAGCTTCTCCTCGACCCGCGCATTGTTCCTGCTCCTGCTGCGGAGCTGTTCCTCTTCGAGGCGGCGCGCGCCCAGGTGGTCGCCGAGGTGATCGTGCCGGCGCTGGCGGCCGGGACCACCGTGCTCGCCGATCGCTTCTCCGACTCGTCCCTCGCCTACCAGGGCGGGGCGCGCGGCCTCCCCGGCGAGATCGTCGCGCGCCTCAACGAGCTGGCGTGCGGCGGCCTCGCGCCCGACCGGACGCTGGTGTTCGACCTCGAGGTCGAGCTGGCGTTCGGGCGCGCGCGGCGGCGGCCGAGCACGACCCCCGAGAACAGCCGCTTCGAGGACGAGGCGCTCGCGTTCCACCAGGCGGTGGCCGAGGCGTACCGGGCGCTCGCGCGCCGGGAGCCGCGTCGCGTCGCGATCGTCGACGCTCGCGGCACCCCCGAGGAGGTGCACGAGCGCACCCGGGCCGCCGTTGCGGACCTGTTCCCATGAGCACCAGCCAGCTCCCCTGGCCGTCGTCGGCGCTGCTCCCCGCCGGCTGGGCCGGCGTCCGCCGCCTGCTCGGCCGCTGTCTCGAGCTGCACGCCGCCGGCGCGCTCCCCGGGACGCTGATGGTCGTCGGCGCCCCCGGGCTCGGTCGGGAGGCGTTTGCCCTCGAGCTTGCGGCGGCGCTGGTTTGCCGTGAGGCGGGCGCGGCCGGCTGTCCGTGCGCCTCGTGCGAGCGGGTGCGGCGCGGCGTGCACCCCGACGTCGAGGTCGTCGCGGTGGCGGCCGACAAGGCGCAGATCTCGATCGAGCAGGCGCACGCCGTGGTCGCCAACATCGCGCAGCTGCCGTACGAGGGCCGCCGCCGCGTCGTCATCGTCGCCGACGGCCACACCCCGCCGCTCGGAGCGGACGCCGCCTCGGCGCTGCTCAAGACCCTCGAGGAGCCGCCCGCGCACGCCACCTTCCTCCTCCTCGCCGGCAACCCGCGGCGCGTGCTCCCGACGATCGTGTCGCGCTCCGTCGAGCTGCGCATCCCGCCGCCGGCTGCCGACGAGCTGGCGGCGCTGGTGGCCGCCGTGCAACGGTGCTCCGGCGGACGCGCGGCCGAGCTCGTGACCGCCGCCGACGGCGACGCCGAGCTGGCGCTGCGCGACGGCGGCGACACGCTCCCGGAGCGCGCCCGGGCGATCGAGGAGCTGGCGGCGGCGGCGCTCGCCGGCGACGGCCTCGCGCTCCTGCGCACCGCGGCGGCGCTGGCGGACGCCCCCGGCGGCGCCGGCCTCGCCGTCGCCGCACTGCTGCGCCTGGCGGCGCGCACCGGCGGCGATGGAGCCGAGGCGTTCCTCGACGCGGCCGCCGCGCTGCTCGCCGCCGATGCCCGCCGCGCGGTCCTCCACCTCGACCTCGAGAGCGTGGCCGTGGGCGCGCTCGCGCAGGCAGCGGCCAGGCGCTAGGAGCCTGCCCCTCCCCGCGCGCCGCGGGACCGGGCCGAACTCGTGCCAGCGAGTGACGGTTCGCGAGGGCAGGGCGAGGAGCTGAGGAAGCCGGGACGAGGGCCAGGGGAGGAGGGCAAAGGAAACGCACGCGTGCTCGCGTCCTTGTCTTCCATTTTCCCTCCTCCCCTTTCCCTTTTCCCTTTCACTCTCTTCTGCGATGCTTCACTCGTCACCGCAAAGAGAAGCCGCCGGGTGTTGGCCCGGCGGCAGGATGAGAATGGGAGGACGGTGGTTCAAGTCAGATTTGATCGGCCTTTACAGGCAGGTAAGTTTGGAAGGTCAAGCGTGATAGGCAATGTGTTTGGCTGGTTTGCAAGAGTGGTTGCTTGACCGCCGCCTCCCCGTTTTTTCTACTGCTGTAGCAATCATAGGCCCATCTTTCAGCTTTGTCCAGCCCCCCGCTCGAGTTCCACAACCACTTGCTGGCGTTGACCTTCCGCAACTTCGACGCGGACGGTGCGGGAGGGGAGCCCGGGCGCGACCACCTCGACGGTGTGCGGGCCGGCGGCGACGGCGAGGCCGCGCTCGAGCCGCCCCAGCTCCTCCCCGGTGCCGACCAGGGCACCGTCCACGTACACCGCCGCGTTCGGCGGCGTCACGCGCAGCTCGAGTGCTCCGCCGTTGGCACTCACGAGCGGCGCCGGCCGTTCCGCCTGGGCGCGCAGGTCGGGCCGCAGGCTCGGGTCGGGGCCGGCCGGCACGGCGGCCGGCGGAACCGCCGACGGCGTGCTCGGCGGCGGCGACGGCAGCGGCGGCCCGAAGACGTGGCTCACCGGCAGGCCCTTGGGCCGGTCCCACCACGGCGCCGCCTTCTCGCCCGGGACGCGCTCGAGCTCGAGCTTGATCGGCACGTAGCGGCCCGGGTTCGAGTCCACCGTCATCGTCACGCTGCGGTACCCGCGCAGGCTGAACTCCAGCGTGTAGCGGCCGGGCTTGAGGTAGAGGTAGCCGTTGTCACCGTTGAAGTCCTCCGCCACGCCGATCAGCTCGCCGTCGAGGATGACGCGGGCGTGCTCGGGCGCGATGTCGGTGTCGACCGTGGTGAGGTCGGTGCGGGCCGGCACCGTGACCGCGGGCTCGTACCACCCGGCCGGGCCCCATCCGACGCCCCAGTCCGATCCCCACGCCGGGCCCAGCCAGAGCGGACCGACGCCGATTCCGACCCCGAACCTGAACGAGCCGTGATGGTGCCACGGGCCGGCCATCGCCGGCACGGTCCCTAGCACAGCCACGGCGATTACCAGTGCGAGAGCCTTCGGGCGCATCGTTCCACCCTTCCCAGCAAGCAAATAGCAAGAAATATGCCCGCGCCGGCCGAGTTGGCCACCGTCGCGGCGGGCGAGGGCGTCCCACCGCGAGGACGGCGGGCTCACCCGCGAGCCACGGGAGGGGTGGCGCCCATGCGCGCGGCCCACCCCCGCGCCGAGAGTCGGGCGACGGCCCACGCCGGGAGCAGGTGGAACGCCTCGGCGCGCGCCACGCCGTTGAGCGTCAGCGAGCGCAGCGTCGCGAGCGCCTCGGCGACCTCGTCGTAGCGATGGAACGCAAGCTGTGCCGCATAGCAGGCGCCGGCGCGGCGCTTGGCTTCCCAGCCGCCGTCGGCCGCCACCAGCAGGTTGGGGGCGAGCGGGGTGCCGACCTCGTACGCCGCCACGGCGTGCGGCGGCCGCTCGCGCAGGCCGCCGAGCGTGGCCGCGCGCACGGCGCGCTGCACCGCCAGCGCGAGCGCGCGGTGGTCGGGGTGCAGCTCCACCGGCGACGGCACGAACACCACATCCGGCGCGAGACGCGTGAACGCCTCCCGCACCCGCTCGCCCAGCGCGGCCCCGGCCGGCCGCAGCGAGCGGTCCGCGAGGCGCCAGAACTCGGGGGCCGGCACGCCGAGCGCCACCGCGGCGGCGGCCGCGGCCGCCTCGCGTTCCGCCGCGTCGCCCTGCGCCGCGCCGTCGGTCACGATCGCCACCCGCACCTCGACGCCGCGCGCCGCGGCGAGCGCCGCGGTCGCGCCCATCCCGAACACCTCGTCGTCCGGGTGCGGCGCGAGCACGAGCCAGCGCTGCCCCGGCGGGAACGACGCCGAGTACGGGATGAGATCGCTCTCGATCGGGAACCGCGCGCGCGTCACCGCCGCCTCCGCGGCGATCGTACCGCGATCGCGACGGCGCCGAGCAGCCCCACGATCGTCAGCAGCACCCCGGGGACGAACCACGGCGGATGGTAGACCCAGAGCACGTCGTGCTCCCCGGCGGGGACCACGATCGCCATCGCCCCGAGGTCGGCGTCCACCGTCGCCACGCGCCGGTCGTCGAGGTAGCCCGCCCAGCCGGGCGCGTACGGCACGTGCAGCACCGCGAGCGCGGTGCCGCGCACCTCGGCGACGGCCTCGTGCCGCCACGGGCGGTCGTCGTGGACCTGCAGCGAGCCGTCCCCGGCCACCGCTACCGGGGCCGGAGTGACCGCCGTCGTGGCGAAGTCCACACCTTCCCACGCCCCGGCCCCGGCATCCCCCGGCGGCCGCACCGCGCGGCCCGCCAGCCGCAGCACCGGCAGCGCCCGCGGGTTGCGGTAGAGCCGCCC
>JAKAFI010000094.1 GCA_021818005.1 Acidobacteriota bacterium
CCGCTCGTCCTCGCCTTCGCGTCCTGCCTGACGCTGGCGAGCGTCCTGTCCGCCGTCGAGCCGAAGCCGTTCTTCACCGTGCACGAGGTCGGTCCCGGCGTCTTCGCCGCGATCTGTGTCCCCGGCAGCGGGGCCGGGAGCAACGCCGGCTTCGTCGTCGGCGACGACGGCGTCGCGGTCGTCGACACGTTTCAGGCGAGCGCCGCCGCCCAGCAACTGCTCGCGGCGATCCGCGAGCGCACCGCGCTGCCGGTCCGCTTCGTCGTCGACACCCACTACCACCTCGATCACGTGGCCGGCAACGGCGTCTTCCGCGACGCCGGCGCCACGATCGTCGCGCAACGCAACGTGCGGGCGTGGGAGCGGACGGAGAACCTCAAGTGGTGGGCGCCCAGCGTGCCTCCCGACAAGCGGGCGTGGGTCGAGTCGTTCGTCCTGCCGAGCCTGGTCTACGAGGACGGGGTCGACCTCTACCTCGGCCACCGTCACCTGGTGGTGCGGGCGATGCCCGGGCACACCGGCGGCGACTCGGTCGTGGTCGTTCCCGACGCCAACGTCGTGTTCACCGGCGACCTCTTCTGGAACGCCACCCTCCCAAACACGACGGACGCCGACACGGCGGCATGGGTGACGTCGGACGAACGGCTACTCGCGGACCACCCGAAGGCGACGTTCGTTCCCGGTCACGGCGAGATCGGCCACGCCGCCGACGTGGCGGCGTTCCGTGGCTACCTGGAGGCGCTGCGCGGCGCGGTCGCCTCCGCCCGGCAGGCCGGCCTGAGCGGCGACGCGCTGGTCGCTGCGGTGCGCGGCCGGCTTGCCCCCCGCTTCGCGAGCTGGGCGTTCTACGATCACTTCATCACGCAGAACATCACCCAGATGGACGCCGAGTTGGCAGGCACCAAGCGCCGCCCAGTTCCGGTGAAGTGACGCCAAGCCCCGCGCTTCGGTGACGACGGCAAGCGTGTCGGAGATCGTCTCAACGGCGCGTGAGCCCGGCCTCTCGACGGCCCCGGCGTCACTTCTTGCCGGGCTTGGGCTTGGCGGGACGGATCTCGAGCTTGCCGAAGTCGAACCCGATCTCCATGCCCTGGCCGGTGCCGGCGAGCGCCAGCGAGACCACGCCCTTGGTGTAGACGGAAGCGGTCCCGGACTTGCCGGCCCCTGCCTCGGCCGTGGCCGCCAGGTAGCCGCCGTAGATCTGGTCGATCGAGGTGACGTCCGAGAAGGTGCCGCTCCCGTCGAGGACGTTGAACTTCCCGAAGCTGAGACCGCCGCCCTGCACCTTCAGGTGCACGTCCGCCTTCTGGCCGTTGTTGCAGGTCACCACCCCGTGACCGGTGGCGTCCTCGAAGAAGACGGACCAGCCCTTGAGCTCGAACTTCATCGTGCACTCGACGTTGGCCTTCACCTCGGCGGCGTGGGCCGTGAGCGGCAGCAGTGCCGTGACGCCCGCCAGCAACAACACGAGTCTGTTCTTCATTTTCCTTCTCCTCTCTGTCCGGCCTACGGTCGTTCTGTCGTTCTGACTAAATGATAACGCCGCGCGCCGGCGGAAGGGATCGCTCGTCACCACGCGTCGACGTGAAGACGGGCGTCGAGGTCCTCGCGCTCGGCCTCCACCGGCGGGGTCTTGGGGAAGCCGAACGGGATCACCGCGGCGACCTCGTAGCCGGCCGGGACCCGCAGCGCCTCCTTGAGCCCGGCGGCGTCGTACGGGGTGTAGGTGCAGCCGAACAGCCCCTGGTCGGCGAGCGCGAGCATCACGTTCTCGATGCACATCCACACCGACGCCAGCGGGTTGAGCTCGAACAGGGTGCGGCACTCGGCGAGCGGCTTGAGCTTGTAGCAGACGACGAGCAGCTCCGGGGCCGCGAGCATCATCGCCTGCTGCACCGGCAGCGAGCGGCGGTAGACCGCTTTGAGCTCCTCGTCCGCGAAGCGGGCGACGAAGCGCTCGATCTCGGCCGGGTCCGTCATGTCGCGTGCCTTGAGCGCCGCGACCACCGCCAGGCGGCGCCGGTCGCGGTCGCGCAGGAGGACGAACTGCCAGCTCTTGAGGTGCGCGTTGCACGGCGCGCGCAGGCCGGCCTCCAGGGCCCGCCGCACCGCGGCCTCGGGGACGGCCCGCCCGTCGAACTCGCGCGTCGTCCGCCGCAGCCTAACGACCTCGCCGAACTCCACGTTCCACCTCCTGTCGTGCCGCGCCGGCCCTCACCTCGTCGGCTTCCGGCAGGTACTCCGGCGCGCCGGAAGGCGCGACGACGCGCTTCACCGACCTAGGACGGCACGACCTCGAAGACGCAGCGCTTGGCGCCGGAGAGCTTGGACTCCTTGAGGCGCGCCTGCACCGGCCGGCCGAAGACGGCCTCGAAGCTCTCCTTCTGATAGCCGACCGAGCAGTTGCACCAGAGCGCCGGCGTCCGCCGCATGTCGACCAGGGGGCAGCCGCACGGCCCTTCGGCGACCGAGACGGTGACGACGCCCGTCCGCTTGTCCCACGAGGCGTCCGTGCCCCAGAGCTGCTTGACTGCGGCGAGGTACCCGTCGGGGTCGCCCTTGAACTTGGCGCCGAGCGTGCCCAGCTTGGCGCACTCGCGGCCGGTCTTCTCGAGGATCGCGGCGCACGTCGCCGCCGGCGCGTCGGTCGCCATGAACCCGACGAGCTTCGCGAGCTGGTAGCGGACGAACGCCACCCGCTGCTCCTCGGCCGAGGCGTCCGCCGCGCCGGCCGGGGTCGGCACGCCCAGGAGGCCCAGGGCGCACCCGCACACGCCGAGCCCGCACGCGCTCTTGAGGAACTCCTTGCGATCCACGCGCTCTCCCTTCCCGGCGGTTGCACTCCCTGGCCGGCGGTTCGTTGCGCTGTATACGGCGCGCTGTCGCGAAGGTTCCGCGAGCGCCCCGTCGCACGTTGCGAACCCGGGACGCCGTCAGGCGCCGCGGACGAGCGCCCGAAGCGCAGGCCGGTTCGCTACCCGAAGTACGAGCGGACCTCCTGCGCCAGTTGCAGCAGGTCGCGGGCGGTTCCAGGGTCGATCAGCCGGCCGATGTGGACGAGCATCGCGTCGCCCTCCGCCTCGAGGTGCGCGACCCTGGCCGGCCGCTGCACGAGCTGCGATCGCACCCCCGGGGTGAACGCCGCGCGGACCGCCGCCTCGTCGGGGCCGACGACGCGGTAGGCCTTGGAGAAGCCGGGGTCGTCGTCGAATTCGATCTCACGGATCCCGAAGAGCGGGCCGAGGCGGTGCGAGATCGGGTCCTCGGGGGCGAGCTCGAAGCGGGGCAGCGAGCGCCCTGGGGTGCCCAGGACGCAGACCGTCGCGCGGTGCTGCCGCTGGTTCTTTCCGCCGCCGGTCGCGTAGACGTAGTCGGCGATCCAGACCTCGCGCCCCCAGGTCGAGCCGCGGACGAGGTTGCGAACGCGCCGGTCGCGGCCTTTCTGGAAGAGGGGGAGGGAGCCGAAGCGGTCGAGCAACTCGGAACCGTCGGCGACCGAGAGCCCCAGCTCGACGGCGGCCGCGGCCCAGCGCTCGCGCCGCCGCTTCCACCACGCCCGCTCGGCGAGCCAGATGGCCGCCACGGCGGCCGCGACGCCGACCACGATGAGAGCGATCACGAACGGTTTCATCACGCCTCCGGGGCTCGCCGGGGGACCTCCCGGCCACGCCGCCGCACGTGATCGCCATCGTACCTCGCCCGCGTCCGGTCGCGGGCGGCGCGGGGTTGCTGAGCCTGCGGCTCGAGGTCGTTCGCGGGCGCCTGTGCGATCATGCACGTCATGGGACTGCTGCGGCCGAGACCCGAGGGCAACGCGGTGCCGCTGGGAGCGCGCGCCGGCTCGGTGGTGACGTGCCCGTACAACGGGCATCAGGTCGGTTGGTGCCGGGGGCTCTGCGCTCCGGTGGCCGGGATCGGCCACTGCGGGCGGCCGGCGGCGCACGCGATGATGGGCCGCACGCAGCTGGCCATCGCGGCGCAGATCGCGGGACTCGACGCCGCCGAGTGAAGGCGGCGCGAGAGCCGGGTCGGCTTGCCGACTCGGCCGGACCGGGTAGCTCCCTATACGGCCCGTCGGGTACCGATCCCGGACGTCGTGCGCTCCAACCCGCGACGTGCCACAATCCACGGATGCGGGACTCGTGCTCCTTGACGCGCGTTGCGGCGGTGGCGGCGGTCGCGGTCCTGTGCGCGGGGGCGGCGCTTGGGTTCGGCCGGATCACGGCGCGAAACGGCGAGGTGGTGACGCTGTCCGTCGGTTCTCGAGACGGCGTCCAGTCCGGGATGCGCGGCGACGTCGTCAAGCTGGTCGAGGCGGGAGGACAAGCGCAACCGACCGTCATCGCCTCGTTCGTCGTCACCGAGGTCGGCGAGGGTTCGAGCCAGGCTCGCCTGGAAAAGATCGAGGCCGGCTTCGAAGGTGATCCGATGCAGGGGCTGCCGGTCGCGTTCGACAAACCGCTGAAGAAACCGGAGACCGCGCCGGCGGCGGCGCAGGCCACGCCACCCCCGACCGCCGGGGAGGCGCCGACCCCGGCCGCGCCGGCCACGCCGCCGCCGGCGGCGCAGCGGACACCGACGGCCGCGCCCGCCCCGCGACTGCCGGACAATCCGGTCCAGCTGCTGAATCAGGCCGACGCCGCCTGGGAGCGGCAAGACTGGCAGAGCGCGGCCGAGCTGTACGAGGCGCTGCTCCGGGTGATGCCCAACTACCCGATGGCGGTCAAGCGCGCCGCGGCGGCGCGGGCGAAGGTCCGGGCCGCGCCGGCGGAGGCCCGGGGTACGAGCGACGAGGCGGTGCGGCAGGCGGCGCTGGCGCGGGAGCGCGCGGCCCTCCCCGTCTACCGCGAGAAGGCCAAGGGGTTTCTCGCCGCCGGCAACTGGACCGGCGCCCTCGAGTGGTTGCAGAGGATCGCCGCGGCCGACCCGAACGACGCCTACCTGGCCTCGGTGGTCGAGGGCCGGCGGCACGACGCCGAGCGGGCGCTCGCCGAGAAACGCTACGACGACGCGGTCAGGGAGTGTGAGGAGGCGCTCGCGGTCTCGGCGCCGCCGCCGCCGGCGATCAAGGCGCTGCTGGGGCAGGCGCGCACCGGGCAGGTGAACCGCTGGCTCGCCGAGGGCGACGGCGACCTGGCGCGGGGCGACGTCCCCGCTGCGCGGCTCGCGTGGGACCGGGTGGCTGCGGTCGATCCGCACAACGCCGGCCTCGACGAGAGGCTGACGAAGCTCGACTGGGTGAGGATCCCGGCCGGGACGTTCGAGATGGGGTGCGTCCCCGCGGACACCGAGTGCTCCGACAACGAGAAGCCGCGCCACGCGGTCACGATCAGCAAGCCGTTCCTGATGATGAAGAGGCCCGTGACCGTCGCGCAGTACCGCCGTTTCGCGCAGTCGACCGAGCGTGCGGCGGCGCTGCCGCCGGCGTTCGCACAAGGCGACGATCACCCGGTGGTCGACGTGAATTGGGACGATGCCGTGGCGTACTGCTCGTGGGCCGGCGGCCGCCTGCCGACCGAAGCCGAGTGGGAGTACGCCGCGCGGGGCGGCAAGGACGGACTGAAGTACCCGTGGGGCAACTCGATCAGCCACGACGACGCGAACTTCAAGGGAACCGGCGGACGCGACCAGTGGAAGTACACCTCGCCGGTCGGCTCGTTCGCGGCGAACGGGTTCGGCCTGTTCGACATGGCGGGGAACGTGTGGGAGTGGTGCGCCGACCTGTACGGCGAGACGTACTACGCGAGTTCGCCCTCGGTCGACCCGCAGGGGCCCGCGTCGGGGAGCTCGCGCGTGCTGCGCGGGGGATCGTGGGACTTCGAGCCAAAGAGCCTGCGCACCTCGTTCCGGGGCTGGGTCCTGACGTGGGGCGGGTGCGACAGCGGCGGCTTCCGCTGCGTCCGCCCGGCCCGCTGACGCGGTGGCCTCGCTCGACCACCAGAAGACGAGATGCGTGGGCGGCCCGCGGCCGTCCCGGCCGAGCGCACCGGCCGCGCGTGTCTTGATCCGGCCTCGGTTCTCGACTCGGCCTCTGGACTGGAGCTCGGATCGCCGGTTCGGCCAGCTCCACGCGGCGGCGCCGACCGGGAGACCGACCTCTTCATACCGATTTCGGCGGGGCCCCAACGGTGGATCTCGCGTACCGGGTGGCGGAGATGGCGGTGCCGCCTAACCTGCCTTGCGGGGCGTGGCGATACGACGCGAACCCGGCATCCGGCGGCCGGCGTCCTTCCACGGCTGGTTGACCGCCCGCGGCGGCCGCGGCGTGCGCGACGCCGGGGGGGCGTCCTCAGCGGGCGCCGCCTGCGGGGTGGCGCCGGCCCGGCGCTCCTGCGCGGCCCAGTCTTCCGCTTCATCCTTGGCGAGGCAGCAGTGCTTGTACTTCTTCCCGGAGCCGCAATGGCACGGCTCGTTGCGCCCCGGACGCTTCGCGGCGATCTCGGCCATCTCGGTCTCCCTTCACTTGTCACCTTAGCACGCCACCGCTGTTGAGGTTGCGCGAACGCCGAACCCCACGTGGACCGCTACCTGGTCGAGCGCGCACTGCGGACGGCCCTGGAGGGCGTCGAACGGAGCGCCGGCTTCCCGCCGGGGGTATCATCGCAGTTGACGCGACAAGCCGAGGAAGGCAGCGGCGGGAATGGCCCATATCGAATCACTTGCGTTCGTGCTGGTGGGTGGGGTCGGGGAGCGTCTGATCCCCCTCACGAACCACCGCGCCAAACCGGCGATCCCGATCGCCGGCACCCAGCGGGTGATCGACTACGTCATCAGCAACATCTGGAACTCGAAGATCCGCAACGTGATCCTCCCGACACAACACCTCCCCGGCTCCCTCAACCGGCAGATCAAGCTGGGACACGCGGCGCGGTTCGGTATCAGCGCGGAGGAGTACATCGACGACTCGCCGCCGATCCCGATCATCGGCCGGGAACTCGGGAGGTACCTCGGCACGGCGAGCGCCGTCGCCCAGCAGGCCTCGCTCATTCGTAACGAGGAGCCGGACGTCGTCCTCGTCTTCGGCGGCGACCACGTCTACATGATGGATTACCGCAACTTCGAGCGATTCCACCTCGGGAACGATGCCGATCTGACGATCATGGCCGTCCGCTGGCCCGTCGTCGACGCGAGCCGGTACGGCGTGCTCGAGGTGGACAAGGACGGGCGCGTCGTCGGCTTCGAGGAGAAGCCGCAGAGCCCGAAGCCCCTGCCCGAGGACCGTGAGCACTGCCTCGTCTCGATGGGCAACTACGCCTGGAAGTACGAGCCGCTCCTCGAGGAGCTCGCCATCGACGGCGAGAAGGAGTTCATCCACGACGACAGCGACAGGCAGGAGCCTGCGAGGTACACACGGCACGACTTCGGACGCAACGTCATCCCCTCGACGCTGCGCAACCCGCGGCGGCGCGTCTTCGCGTGCGACTTTTCCCGCTTCCTCGTCAGGGGGGCGGCCGAGAAGGAGCGCGGCTACTGGCGCGACATCGGGACGATCGAGAGCTACTACGACACCAACATGGAGCTGCGGGCGACGGACCCCGCCATCAACCTCTACAACCCGGACTGGCCGATCTACACCTACGTCGAGAGCGGCCTTCCGGCCAAGTTCATCCACGGCCACACGCGCGTCGTCGATTCGCTGGTGGCCAACGGCGTCATCGTTAGCGGCGCGACGGTCGAGCGCAGCATCCTGTCCACGGTGGGGAAGATCGAGGACGGCGCGCAGATCCTCGACTCGCTGCTGCTCGGCCACAACGTCGTCGGTGGAGGCGCGCAGCTCTCGCGCGCGATCATCGACAAGTGGGTGACGGTGCCTCCCGGCGAGACCGTGGGGATCGACCACGAGAAGGACGCCGCGCGCGGGTTCACGCTGGTCGACGGCGCGCACGAGATCAAGCTCGAGATGCTGCGCGGCGGCTACCGTTGCACCGAGCGCTGCATCACCGTCGTGCCGCGCGCGCACGAGTTCCAGCCCGGCACCTGATCGCCTTTCCTGCGGTCATCGCGAGGCGGCACCCCACTTGGTTGTCGTTGCGAGGCCGCGCAGCGGCCGCAGCACCCTCGCAGGCTGACGAGAGCGGCAGAGGTAGGAACGTGATGGCTTTCGCCACCTCGCTGCGTTCGGTGTCCTCGCCATGACGGCCATTCCTCTACGGCTGATGACGAATCGGTATCAGTGTGCGTTAGGTTGCACGAAGAAGACGCAACAACGCAGGCCTGATCCCGCGGTGCCGCTCCCTGGGTGAAAGAGGTGAGATGACACTCCACGGAGGCCGGGTTGTCAGAAGCCGGGCTTGATGACAGTGGCCGCGAACTCACGGAAGGTGGTCGTGCCGCGGAAGTCCGGCTTCGCCGGCAGACCCTGCACGATCCTGCCGGTCGAGAAGGCGTCGTACATCTCGAGGAACTCGGCCACGAGGTCGGCGGTGAAACCCATCCCCAGCATCGCCTCGCGCGCCTGGTCAGGGGTGACCTGCGTGAAGCCGACCGGCCGGCCGAGCACCTCGCCGAGGATGGCGGCCACCTCGGCGTGGGAGAGCAACTCGGGACCGTACACGGTGACCGCGCGCCGCCCGGACCACGAGCCGTCGAGCAGCACCCGTGCGGCCACCTCGGCGATGTCGTGCGTTGCCACCATCGGGAGCTTCACGCCGGCCGGGACGGGCAGGAAGAACGCCCCTGCCGACTTGATGCTGCCGACGAAGCTGAGCATGTTCTCCATGAAGTCGCCGGCGCGCAGGTGGGTGACGTTGTCAGCGACTCCATTGATCGCTTCCTCGACCTCGTGCAGGCCGCTGACCGGCCCGACGCCGCTCGGGAGCTGCGCCCCGATGCTTGAGAGGTTGACCACCCGGGGGATCTTGTTGCTTGCGACGGCCTTTGCGGCGATCGCGCCGAGGCGCCGCTGGTACTGACGAAACACGGGCGCGTCGAACCTGGGCGGCGTCAGCCAGAACAGCGCCGTGGCGCCGTTCGTGGCCTCGAGAACGAACGCCTCGTCTTCGAGCGAGCCCTGCACCACCTTCGCGCCTCGCGCCTTGGCGGCGGCCACCTTCTCCGGATGGCGGACGAGAAGGGTCGGCTTCTCGCCCGCGTCGAGCAGGCGGCGGGTCAACTCCGAACCGATGTGACCTGTGGGTGTCGTGATCACGATGCTCATGGGCGCTCTCCCCGGGTCCCGGCCTCGCGGCCGTGTGCTCGTCCAACAGGCGTCGCCGGAGCGTCATTCCTGGGCGGCCGGCAGCGGCGCGGTGATCGGCTGCGCCGGCCCCCAGACTCCCGCGTGCCGCCACCGCCAGCGCCAGCGGGATCTCCCGATCACGGCCCTGCGAGCAGGGGCGGACCCGGCAGGGTCGCAGCCGCGGGATGCGGCGGCGCGAAGGCGGCGCGGTGGGCGGTCCAGAGGCCTGCCCGCGCCAAGGCGGTGACACGGTCATCCCTGGTACCGACGGCGAGCTCCTTCGCCTCGAGTGGCGAGCTCTACGCTACGCCGCGGCCCCGGGCGACCGACCTGCTCACCCGGTCAGGCGCTGATGGATGCGGCGCTCTCAGTGTCCGGGATGGGATGTGGTGGCGATCGCCCCGGTCTCGAGCAGCGACTTGAGGTTCGACAGGATGCGCGGCCAGCCGCCGGACACGGCCGTGATGAACCTCGACTCCCGCCGGTCGATCGCGTGCGTGATGGTGAGCTTCACCGCGGCGCCCGCGGGCTCGAGCTCGATCGTGCAGCGGCTCGGCCCTTCGGCCTTGAGCTCCGGCTTCCACTCGTTCAGCCAACGGATGACCATCCGCCGCGGCGGGTCGATCTCCAGGATCTCGCCGGTGTCGGTCACGCTCCCGTCCGCGCCGACCAACTTCCACGGCGAGCCCTTCGTCCAGGCGCACTCGACGGTCGTGTCGAACCAGTACTGGCGGACGAACTGCGGGTCGGTGAGGGCCGCCCACAGCCTCTCGGGCGTGGTGCGGATATAGGTCACGTAGACGAAGGTGCTACGGTCTGCGGTGCTCATCGCGTCCCCCTTTCGGTCGGGTGGTGCCCTTGTCGCCGCTTTCCAGACGGCGCTTCAGGTCGCGCAGGGCCGCCAGGCGCGGCCTCTCGAACTTGCAGATCCAGCGGTCGTAGATCTCCTGCAGCGGCACCGGGTTGAGGAAGTGCAGCTTCTCGCGCCCGCGCCACTGCACCGCCACCAGGTTCGCCGCCTCGAGGACGGCGAGGTGCTGCGTCACACCCTGGCGCGTCATGTCCAGGTGCCGGCATAGCTCGCCGAGCGTCTGGCCGTCGTGGCC
>JAKAFI010000095.1 GCA_021818005.1 Acidobacteriota bacterium
GAGCACGCTGGCGCAGGCGCTCGGCACCGAGCTGCTCACCGCCGGCGCGCGGACGGCGGTGCTAGCGGTCGACCCGTCGAGCCCGTTCTCCGGCGGGGCCCTGCTCGGCGATCGGGTCCGCATGCCCGAGTTCCTGGCGCGCGGCGGGTTCGTGCGTTCGATGGCCACGCGCGGGGCGCTCGGCGGGCTGGCGGTGGCCGCCTCGGACGCCCTCGACGTCCTCGACGCGGCCGGGTTCGACTGGGTTCTGGTGGAGACGGTCGGCGTCGGCCAGGACGAGGTCGAGATCGCGGGCGAGGTCGAGACGGTCGTGCTCGTCGCCATGGCCGGGCAAGGGGACGACGTGCAGGCGGCCAAGGCCGGCGTGATGGAGATCGCCGACGTCTTCGTCGTGAACAAGGCGGACCTCCCAGGCGCCGACGCGCAGGCGGCGGCGATCGAGGGGATGCTCGAACTGGGGCCGCCGCAGCCGTGGCGGCCTCCGGTCGTGCTCGCCTCGGCCACCACCGGGGACGGGGTGGCCGCGGTCGCCGACGCGATCGCGGAGCATCGGCGCTTCCTCGACGTGGCGGGCCGGCGGGACGAGCTGCGCCGGCGGCGCGCGCGGCGCCGGGTGGAACGGCTGGTCGCAGCGCTCGTGCGCGAGCGGATCGGCGGACCGCACCGCGCCGAGTTCGCCGCCGCCCTCGATGCGGTCGGACGGGGGGCGGTCGATCCGTACTCGGCGGCACGGCGGCTGGTGAACAGCGTTTGTGGAGGGAGCGAGTGAGGGTTCTCGACCACGTCGGCATCGCGGTCGCGTCGCTCGATCGGCGGTTGGCTCTGTACCGGGCGCTGGGGCTCGAGGTCGCCGCCGTCGAGGAGGTCGGCTCCGAGCGGGTGCGGGTGGCGTTCCTGCCGCTCGAGGGCACGAGCGTGGAGCTGCTCGAGCCGACGTCCCCCGACTCCCCGGTCGCCGCGTTCATCGCCAGGCGGGGCGAGGGGCTGCACCACATCTGCTTCCGTGTCCCCGACATCCGCGCGGCAATGGCGGCGCTCGCGGCCGCAGGCTTCGAACTGCTGTCGCAGGAGCCGAGGCGCGGGGCGCACGGTTGCCTCGTCTGCTTCGTTCACCCGCGCTCGACGGGAGGTGTTCTGATCGAGCTGTCGCAGCCGGAGGCGTGACGGCGATGGACGCAGGTGCGCTGGTGATCATCAGCTGTTGCAGCCCGCGGGAGAAGCTCTGGGGCGTGCTTCTCGCGCTGACCCCCGCCGGCGCCACCGTTCGTGGCGTGCGGCTCGATGCGTTCGAGGAGTGGCTGCGGGGGCACGCGCGCGGCGAGGCGGCGGCGCTCGGCCCGGCCACCGTCTTCTTCCCCGCTCACCGTGTGGAGCGCATCGAGCTCGACGAAAGCAGCGCGGCGGTCGAAGGGTTCGGCGACCGGTTTCGGCGCATCGCGCGTCGTGAACCGCGCGAGGCCGTGCTCGGCCCCGGCTAGTGCTCCGCCTCCCGCCGCTGGAGATAGGCGAGGTGGGCCGCGAGGGCGTGCAGGAGCGCCAGCTCGCGCCGACTCGGGACCGTGCGGCCGAGCCACCGCCTGAGCTGGTCGCCGACGCGGGCGGGGTTGTGCGGGTCGAGGAATCCGGAGGTGAGCAGGACCTCCTCGAGGTGGGCCGCCGCCGCGCGGAACTCGGCGTGGTCGGCCGGCCCGTCCATCGGGTCGGGCGGCGCCGGGAGCGCCCGCCCGCCGCCAGCGAGAAACGCGAGCACGATCGCCACGGCCTGCGCGAGGTTGAGGACGGGGAACGCGGGGTCGGTCGGGACCGCGAGCGTCGTGTGACAGATGCGCAGCTCGTCGCGCGAGAGGCCGCCGCGCTCGGAGCCGAAAACCAAGGCGACGCGTTCGACCCCGGAGCTGGCGAGGCTTGCCGCGACCTCGGCCGGGGTGCGCAACGCGCGCGGGTCGCGGCGGCGCGCCGACGTCGTCGCGATCGCGACCTCGGCGTCGGCCACCGCGTCGGCGAGCGACGCAGCGGTGGCCGGTTCGACGAGCGCGAGCGCTCCCATCGCCATGCGGACGAAGTCGGGATCGTCGTCCAGCGAGCAAACCGGGTCGACGAGGACGAGCTCGTGCACGCCGAAGTTCGCGGCGACGCGGGCAGCCGCGCCGACGTTGCCCGCGTAGCGCGGCCGCACGAGGACGACCCGGAACTTCAGGGCCGCGCCGGCCGGCCGCGCGTCAGCCATCCGCCGAGGCGACATCCGGCCACCCCTCCTGCTGCTCGAGCTTCTGCAGCGCGAGCAGGTGCGCGTAGCGCCCGCCGAGCGCCGCGAGCTCGGCCGGCGTGCCGGTCTCGAGGACGCGGCCGCGCTCGAGCACGCAGACGCGGTCGCACAGCTCGGCGGCGGCGAGTCGGTGGGTGGCGAACAGCACGGTGGTGTGTGGCAGCGCCCCCAGGATCGCGCGTTCGGTCTGGGTATCCACCGCCGAGAGGCAGTCGTCGAGCAGCAGTAGCCGTGGGCGGGTGAGGATGGCGCGGGCGATCGCGACGCGCTGCCGCTGGCCGCCGGAGAGCGTCACGCCGCGTTCGCCGACGACCGTGTCGAGCCCGTCGGGAAAGCGCTCGAGGTCGTCGGCCAGCCCGGCGGCGACGGCGGCCGCGGACACGTCGGCGTTGCCGGCGTCGGGGCGGGCGAGGGCGATGTTCTCCCGCAGCGTGGCCGAGAAGAGGAAACTACCCTGCGGCACGAGCGCGACGTCGCGGCGCAGCGACCCGATCGGCAGGCTGCGCACGTCGGCGCCGTCGAGCAGCACGGCGCCGGGCGCCGGCTCGAGCAGTCGCGGCACCAGGGTGAGGAGCGTTGACTTGCCGCTGCCGACGCCGCCGACGATGGCCAGACGCTCGCCGGGGGCGACGGTCAGCGAGACACCCGCGACCGCGTCGGCCGTCGCTCCCGGGTAGGCGAACGTCAGATCGCGGAGCTCGAGGGCGGCCGGTCCGAGAAGCACCGCGCTGGAAGCCGCGCCGGCGATCTCGGGCAGCGGCGTCTCGGCGAACAGCGCTTCGATGCGCGCCATCGAGGCGGCGCCGCGCTGCAACAGGTTCGCCACCCAGCCGACCGCAATCATCGGCCACGTCAGGCGGCCGAGGTAAAGGTTGAACTCGACGAACTGGCCGAGGGTGATCGTGCCGTGACGGACCGCGTTCCCGCCGACGCCGAGGACGGCGACGAACGCCACGCCGATCAGCGCCTGGAGCAGCGGGTGGAACATCGCGGAGACCCGGATCAGCCGCGCGCCGGCCGCGACGTAGGCCTCGTTGCGCGCTCCCATCTCGGCTTGCTCGGCCGCTTCGCAGTTGTACGCGCGCAGCACCCGCAGGCCGACAAGGTGCTCCTGCAGCCGCGCCGTGTAGCGCGACAGCGCCTCCTGGGACTGCCCCCAGCGCAGGTGGATCCGGGTGCCGAAGTAGCTCGTCGCCCCGGCCACGAGGGGGAGCACCGCGAGCGAGAGCAGCGTCAGAGGCAGGTGGATACGCGCCATCAGGACCGTGCTGACCGCGAGAACGGTGACGGTGTTGATGGCGTACATCAGGGCGGGACCGACCGCCATGCGCACGGCCCCGACGTCGCTCACGGCGCGGGTCAGCAGGTCGCCGACACGCTCGCGCATGTAGAAGGCGGGCGGCAGGCGGAGCAGGTGGTCGTACAGATCCGTGCGCAGGCGGTGCTCGATGTGGCGGGACACCGACACCATCAGCTGGCGCTGGGCGAAGAGGAAAAAGCCGGCTGCCAGCGCCACGCCGACCAGTTCGCCGCCATAGCGCCACACGTAGGAGATCGGCGCCCCCCTGGTCAAGGCGTCGATGGCGCGGCGGACGATCCCCGGGGCGAGCAGCCCGATCGGGCCGGAGGCGAGCACGCAGATGCAGCCGAGGACCGTGGCGGTCACGTGCTCGCGGTAGTACGGTCCGATACGGCGAAAGACTCGCAGGATCCTCACGCGGGCAGCCTAACATGGGCCCGCCGCCCACCTCCGGGCGGGGCGGCGACAACCGTGGCAGAATGCGGCCGTGGGCGAGCGGTCGTGGTACGTGGGCGGGCGCGGCATCGCGCTGTTGCTCCGCTTGTGGCGGCTTTCGCTGCGCATCGAGGTGCGTCGCAGGGAGATCCTGCGCGCACCGTACGTGCTCGCGCTGTGGCACGGCCGCATCCTTGGCCCGCTGATGGCCAACTTCGATCGCGGGGCGGTGGCGATGGCCTCGCGCTCGAACGACGGCGCCCTGGCGGCCGGGATCCTGGAAGGTGTCGGAGTGCGGACCGCGCGCGGCTCCTCCTCGCTCGGCGGCCGCGAGGCGCTCGACGAGATGGAGGAGTGGGTGCGGGGCGGCCGGTCGTTCGCCGCGCTCACGGTAGACGGTCCCCGCGGGCCGTGGCGGATGCTGAAGCCGGGCGTGATCGCCCTGGCCCGCCAGCTCCAGCTGCCGCTCTACGCGGTGACGTACTCCTGCCGGCATCACCGCCTCCTCGGAACCTGGGACCACATGGTCCTGCCGCGGCCGTTCTCCCGCGTGGTGGTGGAGTACATCGGCCCGTGGGCGCCCGCGGACCTTCCCGGCAGCCTGCGCGCAGCAGCCAGACGCGTGGGTGACGAGATGAACGCTCATACGGCGGCGCTCGACCGCGAGGTCGCCGGCGTCGAGTTGTGGCCTCCGCTGTGAGTGCGGTGCGCAGGTTGGCGGCTGCGTGGCGCCGCCGGCGCGGCGGACCCGACCCCGGCTTGACTGTCTCGTGTCGCCGGGCGCCGCGCGAGGGTGTGAACGTTCTCGTGACCGAGATCGACTCGCCTGCGGAGCGGGCCGGGGAGCTGATCGAGGCGCTCGCGGCGGTCGTGGCGGAAGGGGTAGCGTCGATCGCGCTCACCGTCGGCTGGGTCGGCGTTGTCCCGGGGGAGGAGCCGGTCCTGGTCGCGCTCGCACCGGCGCGCGACCTGGTGGCGCCGCGGTTCCGCGACGCGCTGGCCGCCGGTCGGGCGCACCGCCGGCCCAACGTCTGGCTGACGCTGCCGGCGGGCCGTTACCTGGCGTCGGTCGTCGACCCGTACCGTCCGTTCGGAGGGGGGAGCGAAGAGGTAGCCGCCATCGTTCGCGGCGGCGGCGCCGTGCACGCGCTGACGAGTCGCCTCGGCGCCGGGCCGGCGGGGGTGCGGATCTCGCTCGTCCTCTACGCGGCTCGCCCGGAGGTGAGGAGGCTCCTAAGGATGGCCAGGAACGGCCTGTGCGAGCTCCCGGGCTGGCGGGCGGCCAGCCACGCCGCGCCGGCGAGACCGAGGACGCTGTTGAACCCCAGGCTCCAGAGGTGACAGGCGAACCCTGCGGCGAGGGCCGCGCGGGGCTCGACTCCGATCCCCGCGAGCGCCGCCGTCCACCCCGCCTCCTGGCTTCCGAAGCTGCCGACGAAGTTGACCGGAAGCGCCGATCCGATGCCGGCACCGACGACGCCGACGAGCAAGGCGAGCGGTGACCAGGGGAGCCCCATCGCGCGCACCAGCGCCCAGGTGACCAACCAGCTCGCGACCCAGAGCGAGAGCGAGAGCGCGGCGACGCCTGCGGCCCGCCACGGCGAGCGCACGACGCGCGCGAGCTCCCGCCGGGCGCGCAGGAGTTGCGCGAGCGACCGGCGCCGCCATCCCGCGCGGCACCGCCAGCGGAGCGCGAGGGCGCGCAGACGCCGGGCCGCGATCGCGGCGCCGGCCGCGATCGCGGCGGCAAAGGCGAGGAGGGCGAGAGCCGCAGCCGCCGGTGATCCGCCCGCGAGGCCTCCGGCGACGATCGCCCAGGCGAGGACGGAGAGCACGTCGAGGACGCGGGCCAGGACGAGGACGGAGAGTCCGCGCAACGTGCCGGGGACGCCGGCCGCCTGCAACAGCGGCAGGAGCGCGAGCTCGCCGAGGCGGAGCGGCAGCACGGTTGCGGCAAGCTGCGCCGCCGTGGCGACGGCGACCGAGTCTGCGGGCCGGAGGTCACGGCCGACGAGGAGCCGGAGGCGTGCGCCCCGGAGCGCGGCGAGGGCGCAGGTGAAGGCGAGCGCCAGGGCGATCCCCGGGGGGTGGGCGCGCGCCGCCAGCGCGAACACCGCGCGCGGCTGCGCGGCGACGAGCAACCCCGCCGCGAGCAGCAGGCCGGCGGCGCCGAGCCACCACGTCGCGTGCCGCGCCGCCGTCACTTCCGCTCGCGCTCCCGTGCGCGCAGCCCGTCGAGCAGCCTGCGGTTGACCGCGGTGAGGTCGGCGAGCACGCCGAGCACCGCGAGCTGGACGCCGGTGAGTCCGAGGACGGCGGCGGCGATCAGCGACTGGACGTGCCCGGCGGGCGAGAGGCCGGTGACGAAGAAGTAGGCGAAGCGGAGCGCCAGCGCCGCCGCGCCGATCCAGCACGCCGCTGCAAGCGAGAGAAGGATGCGCAGCGGGCGGTAGATGAAGACGAGGCGCACGAGGGTGGCGAGCGAGATCGCCACGTACGCCAGGTTGCTGCGGAACAGCCGGGACGGGCGCGGGGTGGGGCGCGTGCGGACCGGGACGGAGCGGACGGCCAAACCCGCCTGGCCGGCCTGGATCAGCGTCTCCAAGGTGTAGGTAAACGTCGTGAAACAGTCGAGGCGCGCGGCCGCGGCGCGCGAGAACGCCCGGAACCCGGTCGTCGCGTCGGTGAGCGGGACGCCCGAGAGAAGGCGGACGACGCCGGCCCCGATGCGCTGCAACCAGCGCTTGGCGATGGAGAAGTGCGCCAGCGTTGCGACGCCGCGATCGCCGAGCACGATGTCGGCGTCCCCGGCCAGAATCGGCGCCACGAGGCGCGGGATCGCCTCGGGATCGTACTGCCCGTCGGCGTCCGTGTTGACGATCACGTCGGCACCGGCCGCGAGCGCGGCGTCGATCGCGACGGTGAAGGCGCGGGCGAGCCCGCGGTGGAGCGGCAGCCGCACGACGCGCGCCCCGGCCGCGGCGGCGGCCGCCGCCGTGGCGTCGTCCGAGCCGTCGTCCACGACGATGACCTCGACCGCGTCGAACCCGGGAAGCGACGCCGGCAGCTCGGCGAGCGCGCGCCCGATCGTTTCGGCCTCGTTCCACGCCGGGATCTGGATGACCAGCCTCATGAGCGCCTCCGCGGCCACGCCGCCAGCGCGACGGCGGCCAGTCCCGCGCTGGTGAGCGCCCAGGTCCACACGGGCAGGGCCGCCTCGAGATCCACGCGCGAGGTGCCCGGCGGGACCGGGACGCCGGTCCACACCCCATCCACCCGCTCCGTCGTCACGGGCTTCCCGTCCACCGTCGCCCGCCAGAGCGCCGGGCGGAACTTGAGCTGAGCCACCAGGAACGCCGGCCGCTCGCACCTGACCGTCGCCTCGAGCCGGTCCGCCCGCGCCGACGTCACGACCCGACCGGTCCCGGTGCGCGCGGCCAACTGCGCGACCCGATCGGCGGCGACCGTGACGATCCTCGGGTTGGCGGGAACGCTCCGGCCATCGGGCCGGAACCCGCGCGCGAGGAACGCGATCGGGCGGGCGGCGTCCCACTCCCAGAGCCTCACGCCGCGCTCGTCGTCGGCGGCGAGGCGCAGACCGGAGGCGTCCCACGCCGCGCCCGGCGCCGTGCGGACGGGACCGAGGCGCGTCGTGAGCGCGACCGACGCCGGCCCGGACGGGACGGCGGGCGGCACCGTGAACCACCGCCAGTCGGCGCTCTCGGAGCGCAGCGCCGCGTCGGCCTCGAGCTCGATCGTGCCCGCCCGCGTGGTGAGGAACACCAAGGTCCCGCTCGGCAACGGGGCCGCGAAACCGAGCCGGGTCGCCAACAGCGGCACCACGACGCCGAAGCGGCCCGGCTCCGGGCCGGCGGTGAGTTCGGCCGGGACCGTGCGGGAGAAGATCTCACCCGAGACGACCCTGGCCGGCAGCGGCTCGATCAGGTAGCGCGCCCCGAGACGGGCGGTCTCGACGTCGAGGGCGCGCGACACCGACAGCTCCCCGTTGGGCGCCGCTCCGAGCAACGAGGCGTATCGCGGTTCGCCGGCGAGGGAAGCGGCGCGAACGTCGGCGATCGCCAGCGTCGCGCCGACGTCGGGAGGCATGGCGCCGAGGAGGGCCGCCGAGCGGTCCGGAGCGCCGGGCCGCGCCGGGCCGAGCGGACGCCCGAGGCTGCCCTCGTCGGCCGGGGCGAACGGGAGGCGGCGCGCCGCCCCGGGCAACAGCGCGAGCGCGACGACGGCCCAGAGCAGGCCGCCGGTCAGCCGGGCCGCGGCCGACCGCGCAGGCCATCTTGCCGCCAACCCCTGTGCGCCGTACGCGGCGAGGACCGCGACCGCCAGCGCGAGCACGCCGAACGGGCGTTGCGTCAGGCCGATCCGCGCCAGCGCGGCGGCCGGCGCGGCCGCCAGGGCGGCGCTGGCGGCGGCGACGCCGATCCAGGTTCCCCGCTCCCGCGATGGCGCGAGGAGCGCACCCGTCGCCGCCAACAGCAGCGCCGCGAGCCCGACGTATGCGGGGTTGCCGACGTTCCGGACCGGCGGGACGCTGCCCGCGACGTGGGCGGGCGTGGGCTCGAGGAGGGAGCTCCAGCCGGCGATCGGCGGGGACGGCGGCTGTGCCAGTTCGGGCGCGCCCGGCTCTCGTCCGGCGCGCTCGAGCCAGATCCGCGGCGTCGCCAGCGCGCCCACGACCACGACCGCGGCGAGCGCGGCGCCGTACGTCGCGAGCCGGCGCGGACGCGGGGCGAGCGCCACGAGCACGAATGCGAGCGCGACGAACGCGAGCGCCGGCGCGCCGCCGGCGAGCAGCAGGGCGAGGACCACGGCCCAGCCCGCCACGCCCTTGCGCCCGCTCGCGCGGGCGAGCGCCGGCGCCAAGGCGAGCGGGCCGAGCGCGAGCGCCGATCCGCGCCAGTTCAGCCACGCCCCGGCGACCGCGCCGGAGAGGGCGTAGGCGGTCGCGCCGACCGCCGCCGGCCACGGGCCGAGGCCGGCGAGGCGCAGGACCCACCACGTCGCCAGCAGGGCCGCGACGATCTCGATCGCCACCAGCGCCGTCCACGCCCAGCCGCGCTGGGCGAGCAGCGCGGCGGCCAGCGGCAGCGGCGCTCCGCCCTCCGGCGCGCCGGCGAGCCACCCCGGGCGACCGCCGCCGATCCACTGGTCCCACACCGCGCCGCCGGTGCCGTCCCTGGCGATCATCGCCAGGCGCGGACCGAGGTGGGTGGCCGCGTGGACGGCCTCCGGCGACGGGTTCGGGTACGGTCCCCAGAGGCTCTGCCACGGCGGGAGGTTCCTCAAGCTGGCCTCCGGGGCGACCCGGTAACCGAGGAAGAGGGCCGGGTAGAGCAGCGCCACGGACACGACCACGGCGATGAGCAGGGGAACGCGCGCGGCGCCGGTCGGCATCGTGACATTGTAGGGCCAGACGCGGGTGGCGCCAGCGCGGGCGCAAGCTGCTACGCTAGCGGCGGAGGTGACGGTGCTGCGAGTGGTGCTCGAACGGATCGCACACGGCCGTTCCGGGGACAAGGGTGACGCGTCGAACGTCGGTGTGATCGCACGCAGCCCGGAGGCCTACGAATGGTTGCGCGCGCAGCTGACGCCGGCGGCGGTCGCACACATGCTGCCGGGGATCGCGGCCGGCGCGGTGGAGCGCTTCGAGGTCCCCAACATCCTCGCCCTGAACTTCATCCTCCACGGCTCTCTCGGCGGTGGGGGCACCGCGAGTCTGCTGACCGACGCGCAGGGGAAGACGCACGCGCAGGCGTTGCTGCGCTGCACGATCGAGGTCCCGGACGAACTTGTGGCGGGTCTTGAACCGCGCGGGCGCGGTTGACAGTCCGCGGCGCCACCGGCATACTCTCCCGGCCTGGAAGTGCCCAGGTAGCTCAGTTGGTAGAGCACGTGACTGAAAATCACGGTGTCGACGGTTCAATTCCGCCCCTGGGCACCACTCCCAACTCGACCTCGCCAGCCGCGCGGTGAACGCCCGCGGGTGAGGCGCTTCATCCCTTGACGACGCCGAGCGGCCGCAGGCGCGCGACCGGGCGGGCGATGCCGGCGACGCGCAGCGCCTCGACCACCGCGGCGGCGTCCTTGTACGCCTCGGGCATCTCC
>JAKAFI010000096.1 GCA_021818005.1 Acidobacteriota bacterium
CATGCTGCGCGAGCTGGAGGTCCGCGACCTCGGCATCATCGACAAGGTCAGGCTGCGGTTCCCGGCCGGGTTCACGGTCCTCACCGGCGAGACCGGCGCCGGGAAGTCGCTGCTGGTGCAGTCGCTGCAGCTCCTGGCCGGGGAGCGGGCCGATGCGGAGGCGGTGCGCGGCGGCTGCGACCGGCTGCTGGTCGAGGGGTGCTTCGCGACGCCGGCGGGCGAGGAGGCGAGGGGGCTGCTCGCCGAGCTCGGGGCGGACGGGGGCGAGGAGCTGGTGCTGCGGCGCGAGGTGTCGGCCGCCGGCCGCTCGCGGGCGTGGGTCAACGACGTCGCGGTCACGGTCGGCGCCCTGCAGCGCATCGCGCCGCACGTGTTGGCGATCCACGGCCAGCACGAGCAGCGGGGACTGACCGACCCGGCCACGCACATCGCGCTGGTCGACGCGGCCGGCGGCCTCGGCGGCGAGCGCGACGCGGTGGCGGCGGCGTACGCGGCCTGGCAGGGCGTCCGAGCGCAACTGGAGGCGCAGCGCCGCGCCCTCGCGACCCGCCGCGACCGCCTCGATGCGATCGAGTTCCAGGCGCGCGAGATCGACGAGGCGCGGCCGCGGCCCGGCGAGGACGGGGAGCTGCGCGAGGAGCGCGCCTTCCTGCGCCACGCCGGGCGGATCGGCGAGCTGGTGGCGGCGGCGCTCGCGGCGCTCGGCGGCGACGGGGGCGCGGTCGCGCTGGCGCGCGCGGCCCGCTCGGTGCGGGAGCTGCAGGCCCTCGGTCTCGTGGTCGGCGAGACCGCGGCCGAGCTCGAGCAGGCGCAGCTCCTGGCCGAGGAGGCGGAGCGCGCGGTGCGGGGACTGAGCGGCCGGGTCCGTCCGGCGCCGCAGCGGCTCGAGGAGGTGGAGAGCCGGCTGGCCGCCCTGGAACGGCTGGCGCGCAAGTACGGCGGCACGGTCGAGGCGGTGCTCGAGCACCGTGCCCGGCTGCAGGCCGAGCGCGAGCAGCTCGCAGGGGTGGAGGACGACATCGCGCGCCTGGCGGAGGAGGGAGGCGTCCTCGCGGCCCGCTACCTCGAGCTGGCGCAGGCGCTGTCGCGGCGGCGAGCCGCCGCGGCCGAGCGCTTCTCCGCCCGCGTCGTCGAGGTGCTCAAGGGGCTGGGCATCCCGCGCGCCCGGCTGCGCCTGACGTTGGCATTGCGGGCGGCCCCGGACGGCCCGCTCACGGTGGACGGGGTCGGCGTCGAGCCGGCGGCCGACGGGATCGACGCCGGCGAGTTCGAGCTCTCGACCAACCCCGGCGAGGAGCTGCGCTCGATGGCCCGCATCGCCTCGGGGGGCGAGCTGTCGCGCATCCACCTCGCGATGCGGACGGTGCTGCGCGACTCGGTCTCGCGTGGCGGCGGGCTCACCCTGCTCTTCGACGAGGTGGACGCCGGCATCGGCGGCCGCGTCGCCGACGAGCTCGGGGCGCTGCTGGCCTCGTTGGGCGACCGCGACCAGGTCCTGGTGGTCACCCACCTGCCGCAGGTCGCCGGGCGGGCGGGGGCGCACTTCGTCGTGCGCAAGGGGGCGAAGTCCGGGCGCACGGTGACGCACGTCGAGCCGGTCGCCGGCGAGGCGCGCGTCGAGGAGCTGGTGCGCATGCTGGGGGGCGGGGCGCCGACCCCGGCGGCCCGCCAGCACGCCCGCGAGCTGCTCAAGACCGGACCATGATCCGGCAGCCGTTCACCGCCGCGAGCCACCTCGCGGCCGCCGTCGGCGCGGTCCGTGACGCGCTCGACGCCCACGGCATCGTCGCGCTCCCCACCGAGACGTTCTACGGCCTCGCCGTCCGTCCCGACGACGAGATCGCCGTCGGGCGGGTGTTCGCCCTCAAAGGCCGGCCTGCCGAGAAGGCGCTCCTCGTCGTCGCCGCCTCCGTGGAGCAGCTCGCCCCGTGGGTGCGCCTCGCCCCCCTCTGGCGGGCGCGCCTCGCGGCGGTCTGGCCGGCCCCGCTCACGGTCGTGGTGCCGCGCGCGGGCGGCGCCGGCACGGCCGGTGACACCCTGGCGGTGCGGGTGCCGGCCCACCGGCTGCTGCGCGCGCTCCTGGCGCAGGTGGGGCCGCTCACGGCGACCTCCGCGAACCGCAGCGGCGGCGCGCCGTGCACCGATCCCGGCGACGTCGCCGCGGCGCTCGGGGCCGGTCTCGCCGTGCTCCTCGACGGCGGCGCCACGGCGGGCGGGGCGCCCTCGACGCTGCTGGACCTCACGGCGGTGCCGCCCCGGCTCCTGCGCGCCGGCCCCTGGGAGGCGCCGGCGGCGTGGGGCGTGAAGGCGCCATGAAGTTTCCGCAGAATTTGCGGAAAAGCTTGCGGAAATCACGGTGGGACGACCGCAAAACCCGCGTATCTCAACGGGTTATGCATCGTGCACTGCCGCCAGTGCGGCTGTATAGGTAATTGAAATCAAAAGAGTTACGTGTATGGTGAGGAAACTGTGCCACTTGCCGACGGGCCCGGCGCGCGGCCGTTCCACAGGCCGCATCGGCGGGCGCCCGGCCGTGGCTCGTTGCCCAAGCCGGCTGTGTGTGTTAGCGTGACCGGCCTGACGGGAGGGAGCGGTGAGGATCAGACCCTTTGCCGGCCGTTCGCCACGGATCGGGGCACGCGTGTTCGTCGCCGCGACCGCGGCGGTCGTGGGGGACGTGGAGTTGGCCGACGACGTCAACGTCTGGTACGGCGCCGTGCTGCGCGGCGACCTGCGGGAGATCCGCATCGGCGCGCGCTCGAACATCCAGGACAACGCCGTGGTCCACGTCGACGAGCCCGACTTCCCGGTCCACGTCGCCGAGGACGTCACCGTGGGGCACGCGGCCGTGCTGCACGGCTGCCGGGTCGAGCGCGGCGCGCTCGTGGGGATGCACGCGACCGTGCTCAACGGCGCCGTGGTCGGCGAGGAGGCGGTGGTGGCGGCCGGCGCGCTGGTGCCGCCGGGGATGGCGATCCCGCCGCGCAGCCTCGCGGCCGGGGTACCGGCGCGGGTGCGGCGCGAGGTCACGGCCGAGGAGATCGAGCACATGCGGCGCGGCGTCCGCAGCTACCTGCAGCTCAAGGCCAGGGCCATGGCCGACGATGACGAGCGCGGGCCGGGCGACGCGGCGGCGTGGGGGAGGCGGGGATGATGCAGCGGCCGCGCGGGACGCGGGACCTGCTGCCGCCCGAAAGCCGCCTCTGGCAGGCGGTCGAGACGGTCGCCCGGGAGACGTTCGGCGCGTTCGGCAGCGAGGAGATCCGCACCCCGGTCTTCGAGCCCACGGAGCTGTTCGTGCGCTCCGTCGGGGAGACCACCGACATCGTGCACAAGGAGATGTACACCTTTCCCGATCGCAAGGGCCGCTCGCTCACCTTGCGCCCGGAAGGGACGGCCGGCGTCGCGCGGGCGTGGCTCGAAAACCGCCTCGGCGAGCGGACGCAGCCGCTGCGCCTCTACTACATCGGCCCGATGTTCCGCTACGAGCGCATGCAGCGCGGGCGCTACCGCCAGTTCTCCCAGATCGGCCTCGAAATCGTCGGCGCCGACACCCCGCTCGCCGACGCCGAGCTGCTGGCGGCGATGCACGAGTTCTTCGTCCGGCTCGGCTTTGCCGACCTCGTGATCCACCTCAACAACCTCGGCGATCCGGAGGACCGGCCGCGCTACCAGGACGCGATCCGCGCCGCGCTGGCGCCGCGCCGGGAGGCGCTGTGCGCCGATTGCCAGCGGCGCCTGGACGAGAACCCGCTCCGGGTGCTCGACTGCAAGGTGCCGTCGTGCCAGGTGATCGCCGCCGACGTGCCGGCGATGGACGACGTGGCGGGGGACGCCTCGCGGCAGCACGTCGCGCGGGTGGAGGCGCAGCTCGAGCGGCTGGGGATCCCGTTCGTGCGCAACCGCCGGCTGGTGCGCGGGCTCGACTACTACCTGCGCACGGTCTTCGAGGTCGTCTCACCGCAGCTGGGGACCAACGCGGTCCTGTGCGGGGGCGGGCGGTACGACCGCCTGATCGCCGACCTCGGCGGGCCGGCGGTGCCGGGCGTCGGCTTCGCGATCGGCGAGGACCGCCTGGTCGAGGTGCTCCCCGCGGCGTTCGCCGCGGCGGCGCTGGCGCGCCCGACCGTGTACCTCGTGCCGATCGGCGCGGCGGCGCAGGAGCGTGCGCTCGAGCTGGCGCGCGCCTGGGTCAGGGATGGCGTCGCGGTCGAGGTCGAGATCACCGGGCGCTCGCTCAAGGCGGCGCTCAAGCGCGCCGACCGCGACGGCGTCCGGATCGTGGCGATGCTCGGCGACGACGAGCTGGCCGGCGGCACGGTCACCGTCCGCGACCTCGCCCTGGCGAGCCAGACGGCGCTGCCGCTGGCGGCGCTGCCCGGCTTCTGGCGCGCGCTGCCGCCGGCGCCGGCGAAGCCGTAGCGTCCGGCGCTCCGACGCCGCGGCGACCGGCGGCCGGACCGCGGCGGTAGAATCCGCGGATGCGCGCACGACTCCTGCGACAGCTTCCCGGCACGCTCTACTCCGCCGTCGTGATGGAGCTGTTCGAGCGCCTCGCCTACTACGGGATGGTGCTCGTCCTGGGCATCTACCTCGTCCAGCACATCGGCCTCCGCCCCGACGTCTACGGCACGCTGTACGGCGTGTTCACCGGCGCGCTCTACCTGCTGCCGCTGTTCGCCGGGGCGCTGGCGGACCGCTTCGGGTATCGCCCCGCGCTCGTCGTGGCGTTCGCGACCCTCACCGGCGGCTACGTCCTCCTCGGCAGCACCACGCGCGTCGGGCTGATCTGCGTCGCGCTCGGGCTGATCGCGATCGGCGGCTCGATCGTCAAGCCGACGATCTCGGGCACGGTGACGCGCACCACTGAGGAGGGGAGCACGCGGCCGGTCGGCTTCGGCCTGTACTACATGGTCATCAACGCCGGCGGGCTGATCGGGCCGGTGGTCGCAGCCCAGGTCCGCAACCGGACGGAGTTTCGCTACGTGTTCTGGGTCTCGGCGGCCTCCTGCGCGCTGATGCTCGTGCAGGCGCTGGTCGCGTTCCGCGAGCCGGTCGACGCCGAGCAGCGGCGTGGCCGCAGCGTCGGCCGCGTTCTCGCGGACACGGTGCTGGTGCTCGGCAACTGGCGCTTCGTGCTCCTCCTCGTGATCTTCTCGGGGTTCTGGGGCATGATCAACGTCCTGTTCGGGTTCATGCCGTTGCTGGTGGACGGCTTCTCCAAGCTCCCCGCCGCCGAGGCGGCGATCGACCGCATCGTGCCGATCACCTCCTGGGCCGGCCACTGGCTCAACCCCGAGGTGTTCGTCTCGCTCGACGCGCTCCTGATCGTGCTGCTGCAGGCGCCGGTCAGCGTGGCGACGCGGCGCTGGCGCACGCTGAGCGCGATGCTGGTCGGGACCGCGGTGTGCACCCTCGCGTGGGTGATGCCGGCGACGTCGCGCGCGGCTGCGATCGTGGCGCTGGGGATCGCGGTCTGGTCGGTCGGCGAGACGATCGCCTCGGCCCGCTTCTTCCAGTACTGCGGCACGATCGCACCGCCCGACCAGGTGGCGGTGTACCTCGGCTACTCGTTCTTTGCGATCTTCCTCGGCAACCTCTACTCGGGCCCGTGGGCCGGCTTCCTCTATCAGCGCTTCGTCACCGACCGGGTCGCCGCGCACCTCGCCCCGAACTTCCACATCTTCTTCGCGGGCGTCATGCTGATGGGGGTGTTGGCGACGGCCGGGCTAGCCGTCTACGGCGCGGTCGTGGCGCCGGGCGGGGGCGCCGCGGGCGAGGCGAAGGTGGGTGGGTAGCCGGTCGCATGAGAGGTGACGCGGACGGCGCCAACCGCTGCCGCCGAGAACAGCGGCCTCGGAGATCTCGGAGGGGGTTGTGCTCGAGCGGGTCGTGTCCGGTGGCCAGACCGGTGTAGACCGAGCGGCGCTCGACGTTGCGATGGCCGCAGGCCTGGCCTGCGGTGGCTGGTGCCCGCGCGGGCGGCGCGCCGAGGATGGATCGATCCCGTCGCGCTACCCGCTGCGGGAGACGCCGGGCGCGGCGTACCCGGAGCGAACAGCCCGGAACGTTCGGGAATCCGATGCCACCCTCGTGCTGACCCTGGGGAAGCCGCGCGGCGGCACCGCGCTCACGGTCGGCCTGGCGTGCGAGGCTGGCAAGCCCCTGCTCGTCGTCGACCTGGGAGCGGGCCTCCCCGGCACCGCCGAGGTCCGTGCCTGGCTCGAGCGCGAAGCGGTGCGCACGCTCAACGTCGCCGGTCCGCGCGAGAGCGAACACCCGGGCATCCACGCGCTGGCGTCTCGCTTCCTTCGCGTCGCGTTGACGCCCATCAAATGAGGTACCTGGTACCACAAAAATGAGAAATGAGGTACCTAATGAGGTACCTGGTACCTGAGTTACTCGTCGATGATGCCGACGACGACGGAGCGCACCGGCGCATCCGGAGCGTCGAGGACCTGCCGTGCGCCGTTCCCCTCGTCGAGGACGAGGACCCGCTGCCCCACGCCCGCCCCGACGACGTCGACGGCGATCACGTACTCGCCGGTGGCATCGCCCTCCGGGCCGGTCTTCGCGACCACGAGCAGGGTCCTGGCGTCGTAGAACGGGTGGTTGATCGTGGAGTAGACCTCGCCGGTGACGCGGCCGAGGATCATGACGCCGGCCCGTTCCCCGGCTGGTGGACGCGGTCGACGATGCCGACGATCGCGTGGTCCACCGGCACGAACCACGGCTCGAGGGCGAGCGCGGCCTCGCGCCCGCCCTCGTAGTAGACGAGCTCGCCCGGGTCCGCCATGCGGGTGGCGTCGGCGGCGACGAGCGGCCGCCCGGCCGGCTCGCCGCGCCGGTCGAGCGGCTGCACGAGGAGCATCGGCGTGGCCTCGAGGCCGTCGCAGACCGCGCAGGGGACGACGACGCCGATCACGCGGCCGAGCAGCATCAGCTCGACCCCTTCTCCCCGTCGAGCTCGGCGAGCGGCGCGGCGGCGAACGAGGTGCCGTCGGCGAACTGGACGGCAAGCGCCTCGTGCGGCGCCGGGATGATCCTGAACCCGGGCGCCGCGCCGGAGCCCGCCAGCACCGCACTGGCGATCTCCACGGCCGCCTCGACGTCGTGCAGCTCGCCGTGGACGACCGCGAGGCCTTTGCCGGAGAGACCGGTGTCGCCGAGGCGGATCTCGATCAGATCGACCGGCGTCCCCTTGAGCGCGAGCTCTGCGGCGCGGACGATGGACGACACGGTGGAGGTCTCGACGATGGCCAGCGAGCCTGGTCCGATCGGCCGCCGCTGGCCGAGGATCGCGTCGTACAGCTGCGGGTGCACGTCGGCCAGGAGGACGTGATCGAGGACGCTGCCGCCGCCGTGGAACAGCCCCTCGTCGCACGCCTCCTCGACCGCCGCCGCGGTGCCCGCGATCAGGGTGAGGAAGCGGCCGCGGCTGATCGTGCCGCAGCGCAACAGCGCGATCGGGGAGCGCTTGAGCAGCGCGTCGGTCGCGACGATGCCGACGGCGATCTCGGCGAACTCGAGGACGGCGAGAGCCGGGTGCTCCTTCATCACGTGATCCTGAAGTGGTCGACGAGCACACACCGGCGCGAGCGCGAGAACGAGCGCGGCGAGGTCAGCCCTTCGCCGGTGGGGCTCGCGATCGTGAACGAGCAGAACCCCTCGCCGTCGAGGCCGAGGCCGGCCTGGGAGCGGCCGTTCTTGACGAAGATGCTGCAGTTGCACTCCTTCGCCATGCGCGAGAGGTTGTCGAGGTTCTTCGAGTGCATGACGGCCGTGTGGCGGTTGCCGCCTTCGACCTCGACCGCGAGGTCGATGGCGCGGCCCGCGTTGGGCACGCGGCAGACCGGCAGGATCGGCATCATCTGCTCGGTCCACAGCAGCGGGTGGCCCTCGTCCACCTCGACGACGCCGAGGCGGGTGGAGGCGGGGGCGTCCATGCCGATCCTGGCGAGGATCACGCTGGCGTCCTTGCCGATCAACTCGCGGTTGATCTCGGCGTGCTGCCGCGGCCCGTTCATCTTGGTGAAGACGACCTTCTCGAGCGCCGCGAGGCGGCGGCGGTCCACCAGCACGGCGCCGGCGCGGGCCATCGCCTTGAGGAGGCCGTCCGCGACCATGTCGACGCAGATGACCTCCTTCTCGTCGACGCAGATGATGTTGTTGTCGGTCGACGCGCCGGCGACGATGTCGCGGCCGGCCTTGTCGATGTTGGCGGTCTCGTCGACGACCACCGGCGGGTTCCCCGGCCCGGCGCAGATCGCCCGCTTGCCGGAGTTCATCGCCGCGGTCACGACCGCGCCGCCGCCGGTGACGACCAGGAGCCTGACGGCGGGGTGGCGCATCAGCTCCTGCGCCGTCGCGATCGTCGGCGCCGCCGCGCAGGCGACCGTGTTCGGCGGCCCGCCCGCGGCGGTGACGGCGGCGTTGAGCCGCGCCACGGTCTCGAGCGAGCAGCGCGCCGCAGCGGGGTGGGCGTTGAAGACCACGGTGTTGCCGGCCGCGAGCATGGCGATGGCGTTGCAGATGATCGTCGACGTCGGGTTGGTGCAGGGGGTGATCGCGCCGATCACCCCGAACGGCGCCGGCTCGGTGAGCGTCAGGCCGTGATCGCCGGTGACCGTGGCCGGCGCCAGGTCCTCGAGGCCGGGAGTCTTCTCGGCGACCAGCCGGTTCTTGACGACCTTGTCCTCGACGCGGCCGAGCCCGGTCTCCTCCCAGGCGAGCCGGGCGAGGCGCTCGTTGTCCTCGAGCATCGCCGCGCGGATCGACGCGATGACGCGCGAGCGCACCGCGAGCGGCTGCGCCACGAACACCGGCTGCGCCGCCGCCGCGGCCCGCACGGCCTCGTCCACCGTGGCGAACACGCCGGGCGCCCCGGCAGGCACGCCCGCCGCGGCCCGCTCGGAGGGCCCGTCGCGGCGCAGGTCGGCGGCGATCCGGCGCGCGATCGCGTCGACGTCGTGCTCAGAGAGCCCAGCCACACCGCCTCCGATCCCCGGGACGCGACGCCCCGGGGCCGCACCGGCGGGCTCGAGGATGCCCGCGCCTCACTTCTTGTACCTCGTCTCGCCGCCCACGGCCCAGGAGTCCACGATCGCCATCACGACCGCGTCCACCGGCCGCTTGTCGGTGACCCGGGTCTGGCGGGCCGAGCTCCCCGACGCGACGAGCACCATCTCGTCCGGGCCGGCCCCGACCGCGTCGGCGGCCACGAGGAACGACCCGAGCTCGCGGCCGCTCTCGTCGACGCCGCGGACGAGCAGCAGCTTGAGCCCCTCCAGGCTCGCCTCCTTCTGGCTGGCGACCACGGTCCCCACCACCTTCGCGAGTTGCATGGGCGTGCCTCTCCGGGCCGCGCCTCCGGGCCGTCGCGAGGGCTGCCCGGAGCGAGCCGCTACTTCTTGGCCGCGGCCTTCGCCGCGGACTGCTGGCCGAGCGGCATGACCGCGTCGACGTTGAGGTGCGGGCGGGCGATCACGTGCACGGCCACGACCTCGCCGACGCGTCCGGCGGCAACCTGGCCGGCCTCGCACGCGGCCTTCACCGCGGCGACGTCGCCCCTGACGATGACCGTCACGTAGCCGCCGCCGGTCTTCTCGTACGACACCAGCTCGACCTTGGCCGCCTTCACGGCCGCATCGGCGGCCTCGACCACGGCCGGGAAGGACCTCGTCTCGATCATGCCCAGCGCTTCCGTCATTCCACTGCCTCCTCGCCCGGCGCCCGCCAGGGCGCCGCGATGAACTCGTTACGTCACGCGCCGCCGGGCCGCGCGTCGCGGCCGCGGATCTCGGCGATCGCCCGCTCCGCGGCGCGGTAGCCGACGTCGATGTCACGCTCCTCGCCGCCGAGGTAGACGCGCCCGAAGCTCCCGAACGCGCGCACCTCGAGGATGTTGATGTCGGCCGCCTTCTCCGCCTCGTTGGCGGCGATGGCGGCGTACCCCGCCGGGGCGACCTCGAGCACGTAGAGGGTGTGGCCCGGGAGGATCATGTCGCCGTGGC
>JAKAFI010000097.1 GCA_021818005.1 Acidobacteriota bacterium
CATCCACCGGCCGGGGCACGTCGGGGTGGTGTCGCGCTCGGGAACGCTGACCTACGAGGCGGTAGACCAGCTGACGAAGCTGGGGATGGGCCAGTCCACCTGCGTCGGCATCGGCGGCGACCCGGTCCCCGGCACCAGCTTCACCGACGTGCTCGAGGCGTTCAACGCCGACCGCGAGACCGAAGCGGTCGTGATGATCGGCGAGATCGGCGGCAACGCCGAGGAAGAGGCCGCCGCGTACGTCAAGGCCAACATGCGCAAGCCCGTGGTCGCGTTCATCGCCGGGCAGACCGCCCCGCCGGGCCGGCGGATGGGGCACGCCGGCGCGATCATCTCCGGCGGCAAGGGCACCGCGGCCGAGAAGATGGCGGCGCTCGAGGCGGCCGGGATTCGCGTCGCGGCCACGCCGGCCGAGATCGGGATCACGATGGCGCGCGCGCTGGGTCGGTAGAGACCGTGGATGGCGGATCGTGGTTCGTGGATGGTGTGAGGTGCGTGACGGTCTTGCTTCTCCGACCCACGGCCCACGATCCACGACCCACGGGTGGGCGGCGGGGTTGATTCGCGCGCCGCGGCCGCGTCCGCCGCGCGGCGGCACGACGCTGCCGCGCCCGGAAGGGGAGAGTAGACCGATGAAGCAGAGGACGTTGACGATTCTGAAGCCCGACACCGTGGCGCGCCGCAACTGCGGCGCGATCATCGCGCGACTGGAGCAGGAAGGGTTCGAGATCCTGGGCGCCCGCATGGTGCGCCTCTCCGAGGAGCAGGCGATGGCGTTCTACGCGGTCCACAAGGACAAGCCGTTCTATCGCTCGCTGGTGGAGTTCATGACCTCGGGCCCGGTGTGGCCGATGGCGCTCGAGCGCGACAACGCGATCGAGCACCTGCGCCTGGTGATGGGCGCCACCGACCCGGCGAAGGCCGCGCCGGGCACGATCCGGCAGCAGTTCGCGAGCAGCATCGAGCGCAACGCGATCCACGGCTCCGACTCGCCGGAGAACGCGCGCACCGAGCTCGCGTTCTTCTTCTCCGCGGTCGAGCTGGCCTGAGCCGTACGCTTTGACCGCCAGGCCGCGACCTGCACATGGCCCGTGACGAGGCCCCCGATTGGTTGGGGGCCTCCGCGTCCCCGGCGGCTTCCGTTAGTCGTCTCCCCGGACGAGATCAGGGCGCGCCAAAGCCCGCGCTGCGGTTCTGCGGATCAGTCCCGCGACAAGAGCAGGACGCGCGGGGTGAGCCGGACGGCACAATCAGCGGGCGGGAGGTGGCGAGACTCCTCGGGAGCGTCTAGGTCTTTTGGGCGGTCTGGCCCTGGGCCCAAAGTGCGAGCGCGAAGCGCCCCTTCAACTGGGTCTTGACGAAGATGTTGCTGAGGTGGGACTTGACCGTCTTGGGGCTGATCCCGAGCTCGAGCGCGATCTCACGGCTACGCAGGCCGCGGCTGATCGCATCGACCACGTCCCACTCACGCCGCGTCAACAGGGGCGCATCGCCCTGGGCCTCGGCGCGGCCGGTACCGATGAGCTGCGAGATGACGCGAGCCGTGACCCAGCGGTTGGCCCAGACCTCGCCGACCGCCGCGGCGCGGATTGCCGTCACGATCGTCTTGTAGGCCATCTGCTTGCCGACGAGCCCGGCCGCGCCGGCCCGCAGGACGGCCGTGACCGTCTCCTCGCCGGAGCGCCTCGCCAGGACCAGCACCCGTGCCCGCGACGCGCTCCGGTGCACCCTCGCGATGACGCCCGCCGTGTTCGGCCCGAACGCCTCGAAATCGAGGAGCACCACTGCCTCGGGGCTCGTTTCGGTGAGCCCGAGGACCTCTTCCTCGTTGGTCGCCGTGCCGAGGACGCTGATGCCGGGCTCTCGTTCCAGCAGGAGGCCGAGCAGCTCCGCCCAGAGGGGAGGCTGCACGGCCACGACAACGCTGACCGCAGCGGAGGCAGTGTCGTTGCGCGCTGCCGGAGCCGGTGCCGGCGTCACGTGCACCCTTCCCAGAGACGTCCGTTCCGGCTCGGCTCACCGAGACTCATCTCTCCTCGCAGTGGCAGCGACCTCTCATCCACTTGTCGCTAGTTTCGAGAGACCGGCGAGTTCTGTCAAGCCCCTGCGTAGCCCCCGTGCGGCGCGTGGTCATTTGCGGCGCACGGCGGGGAGGATCTTCTTGCGCAGGCGCAAAGAGGTCGGCGTCACCTCGAGCAGCTCGTCCTCGGCGAGGAATTCGAGGCCCTGCTCGAGGCTCATCTGGCGTGGCGGCACCAGGTGAACCGCCTCGTCCGACGTCGAGGCGCGCATGTTAGTGAGCTTCTTCTCCTTGGTGATGTTGACGTCGATGTCCTTCTCGCGGGCGTTCTCGCCGACGACCATCCCCTCGTAGACCTCGGCGCCGGGGAGGATGAACAGCTCGCCACGCGGCTGCAGGTGCTCGATCGCATAGCCGGTGGTGCGGCCGGGCCGGTCGGCGACCATGGCGCCGGTGCTGCGGTGGGCGATCTCGCCCTGCCACGGCTCGTAGCCGTCGAACAGGTGGTTGGCGATCCCGGTGCCTTTGGTGTCGGTGAGGAACTCGCTGCGGAACCCGATCAGGCCACGCGAGGGGAGGCGGAACTCCATCCGCACCCGGCCGGTGCCGTGGTTGACCATCTTGGTCATGCGGCCGCGGCGCGCGCCGACCTTCTGGGTGACGACGCCGATGAACTCCTCGGGGCAGTCCACGACCAGCGCCTCCATCGGCTCGTGCCGTGCGCCGTCGACCTCCTTGGTGAGCACCTCGGGCTTGGCGACCGACATCTCGAACCCCTCGCGGCGCATCATCTCGATCAGGATCGCGAGCTGCAGCTCGCCGCGCCCGGACACCTTGAACGCATCCGGCGTCTCGGTGGGCTCGACGCGGATCGAGACGTTGGTGAGCGTCTCTCGCTCCAGCCGCTCCTTGATCTTGCGCGAGGTGAGGTGCTGGCCGTCGCGGCCGGCCATCGGGGAGGTGTTGACCCCGATCACCATCGCGATCGTCGGCTCGTCCACCGTGATGTGGGGCAGGGGACGCGGATCGTCGCGGCTGGTGATCGTCTCGCCGATCCACACGTCCTCCAGGCCGGCGAGCGCCACGATGTCGCCGGGGCCGGCGTCGGCGATCTCGACGCGCTTGAGCCCCTGGTAGCCGTACAGGGCGGTGACCCGCGCCGTGGCGACGCTGCCGTCGTGCCGGCACAGGGCGACGTCCTGCGCCTTGGCGACGTTCCCGTTGAAGACCCTCCCGATGGCGAGGCGGCCGACGTAGTCGTCCCAGTCGAGGTTGGTGACGAGGAGCTGCAGCGGCGACGCCGGGTCGAAGCGGGGCGCCGGGACGGACGCGACGATCGCGTCGAAGAGCGGCTCGAGCGTCGTCTCCTCGCCGTCCGGCTCGCGGCGGCAGGTGCCGCGGCGGGCGTTGCAGTAGAGGACGGGGAAGTCGAGCTGCTCCTCGGTCGCGTCGAGGTCGATGAACAGGTCGAACACCTCGTTGAGCACCTCGGCCGGGCGCGCGTCGGGACGGTCGATCTTGTTGATCACCACGATCGGGGGCAGGCTGGCCTCGAGCGCCTTGCGCAGGACGAACCGGGTCTGCGGCAGCGGCCCTTCGCTGGCGTCGACCAGGAGCATGACGCCGTCCACCATCTTGAGGGTGCGCTCGACCTCACCGCCGAAGTCGGCGTGCCCCGGGGTGTCGACGATGTTGATGCGCGTCCCGCGGTAGGCGATGGCGGTGTTCTTCGCCATGATCGTGATGCCCTTCTCGCGCTCGAGGTCGATCGAGTCCATGACCCGCTCCCGCACCGACTCGTTGTCGCGGAAGATCCCGCTCTGCCACAGCATCGCGTCCACGAGCGTGGTCTTGCCGTGGTCCACGTGCGCGATGATCGCCACGTTGCGGATCTCGTTGCGCGTCTGCATCGCCATCGCCGCCTCTCCCCCGGCCCGGAGCGCCGCGCCGGGCGGAAAAACAAACCACCGGCTAAACGCCGGTGCCCGCACACGATATCACGTCCGCTCGGGCCGCTCAAGGGCGGCGCGGGGGACCGCCTACTCGTGCCCGGCCATGAGCCGCCAGGCGACGAGGCGGTCGGTCATCGTGCGGATCCGCCGGCAGAGGATCTGGCAGAGCAGGCCGAGGAACTGGTGGGCGGCGTCGGGGTCCATCTCCAGCACCTCCTCGAGGCGGCGGCTGTCGATGGTGAACACGGTGGCCCCGGCGGTGTGGGCGCGCGCGTCGGCGCTGCGCGGCTGGTCGTCGATCAGCGCCATCTCGCCGAAGACGTCGCCGCGTCCCAGGATCGTCAGCGCCTCCTCGCCCATGCCCTGCAGCCGGCGCGAGATCCTGACCTGGCCCTCGACGACGATGTAGAGCTTCTCGCCGTGCTCGCCCTCGGCGAAGATCAGGGCGTCGGGGCGGAACCGCTCCTCCTGCGAGTAGGTCGCGAGCAGCCGCAGCTCCGCGGCCGAGAGGCCCTGCTCGCGGAGCACGTCCACCTTGGCGGCCTGGTCGAGGTGCACCCGCTCGCCGGGCCGGCCCGGCGCGCTGCGCCCGGGGCCGAGGCCTGGGGTGATGAGGTCGGTCATCGCGCCGTTGGCGCTGCGGATCTTGGCCGCCAGCGAGTGCCAGAACGACCACAGCAGCGCCACCCCGAGCTCGCGGTTGCCGCGCGCGAGCTGGTCGAGCTCGGCGGCGGGGAGGCGCAGGACGGTGCCGGCCTCGACGCCGACCACCGTGGCGTGGCGCGGCCGCCCGTCGAGGTAGGAGATCTCGCCGACGAGCTCGCCGAGCGCCGGCTGCGCCAGGACCTGGGTGCCGATCGGGGTGTGGCGGGACTCCTGCAAGCGGCCGGCGGTCACGATGCACACGTCGCGCTCCTCGTGCCCTTCGCGCCCGAGCACGGCGGCGTGGGCGAACCCCTCCCGCCGGCCGATCTGGGCGAGCTGGACGAGCTGGGCGTCGGAGAAGTGACGGAAGACACGGAAGCGCCGCAGCTCCATGGCCACGCGCAGCAGCTCCTCGCGTTTGGGCGCGGCGGCGGCGCGGTGGCTGTAGACCTCGGCGACCGTGAGGTTCGAGAAGAGACGGGCGCGGGTGAGGGCGACCTGCTCGCTGGCGCGTTGCAGGGCGCCGGCGCGTTGCTGGTGCAGCTCCGAAAGCTCGTCGGGAGAGAGGCGGCAGAGGGCGGCGAGCGTCTCGACCCGCCGGCGCGCCGCGGCGACCTCGCCCTCGCCGAGTCCCTGGCTGGCGAGCAGGGCGTCGATGGCGTGGCGCAGCGCCTCGGGGTAGTCCTCGAGCTCGAGCGCGATCCGCGCGGTTTCGACCGCGAGCTTGCGGTCGAGCGGGTTGAGCCGGCGCGCCTGGACGAACGCCTCGAGCGCGGCGGGCAGGTCGCGCCGGCGCAGGTGAAGGTAGCCGGAGCCGGCGTACGCGAGGTAGTGAAACGGCGCCCGCAGCTTGGCGAGGTCGAACATCTCCTGGGCGCGCGCCAGCTCGCCGCGCGCCTCGAGGATACGGGCCATCCCGACCGCGTGCGACGCCTCGAGGTTGTGCCGCTTGTGCTCGCGCTGTGGGTCCTCGGCGGCGCTCGTGCTGCGGCGCAGCGCGGCCGCCCGCTGCCGCCACGGCTCGCCCTTGGCGGTCAGGCTGGCGGCCAGCTCGTACAACTCGGCGGCGAACCCCGGCTGCCCGGCGCGCTCCAACTCCTCGGCGATCGCCACGAGGCGGTTCGCGAACACCGGGTGCGGTTGGACCTGGTTGGCGCTCATCGGGCACAGAACCCTTTCATTCATCTTAAGATGACCGCATGAAGGTGTCAAACCCGTTCCTCCCGCCCGACGCCGCGGCGATCGCCGTGCCCCTCACCGAGTGCCGCGCCTGTCCGCGCCTGGTCGCGTGGCGGGAGCGCCAGGCGGGACTCGTGCCGCCCCGCTTCGCGCCGTGGGTTGACGAGCACGGCTTCTGGGGGAAGCCGGTGCCCGCGTTCGGCGATTGTGACGCGTGGCTCGCGGTCGTCGGCCTCGCACCGGCGGCGCAAGGGGCCAACCGGACCGGGCGGATGTTCACCGGCGACCACTCGGGCGAGTTCCTCTGGGCGGCGCTGCACCGCGCCGGTCTGGCCAACCGGCCGCGCAGCGACCACCGCGGCGACGGCCTCGCCCTCGACGGCGTGCTGATCACGGCGCCGCTGCGCTGCGCCCCGCCGGCGAACCGTCCGACCGGAGGCGAGCTCGGCCGTTGCCGTGCTTACCTGCGGGCCGATCTGGCCGCGTGCCGTCGGCTGCGGGTCGTGCTCGCGCTCGGGCGGGTGGCGCACGCGGCCGTGCTGCGGCTGCTGCGCGAGCAGGGGAGCGCGCCGGCGCCAATGCCGGCGTTCCGGCACGCCGCCGTGCACGAGCTGTCGGGCGGCGTCCGGCTCGTCGACTCCTACCACGTTTCACAGCAGAACACGTTCACCGGCCGGCTCACTCCGGCGATGTTCGACGACATCGTGCGGGCGTGTCGCCTGGCGAGGCGGTGAGGCCGCCGCACGCCGCGCCGCGCGGCCGGCGCGGGCGGCGGCTACAATCCCCCAATGACCTTCCTCCTGCTCGCCCAGGCATCCGTCGCGCTGGCGCTCGCCCAGCCGGCAGCCAAACCCACTCCCGCGATCCCGCCGGAAACCGCTGTCGCCGCGACGCTCGAGGACCTGCGCAAGGGCGAGCTGTTCCTCGACGCGGCGACGATCGAGCCGATCATGGCGGCGTCGTTCTGCGGGATCGAAGGCGGCGCCCGGATCTGCGGCGCGTTCGCCTACCTCGAACCGATCCGGCGGATGCGCGAGCGTGGCGCCGAGGTCAAGGAGTTGCGCTTCGAGGACAAGCTCGTGCAGGTGTTCGGGGCGAGCGCGATCGCCACTTACCGCTACGTCAAGAACTGGCGCGACCGCGGCGCCCTCCACCGCGAGCAGGGCTGGTCGACGGACGTGTTCGAGCTGCGCGACGACGGCGCTTGGATCCTGGTCCACCGCCACCGGGGCAAGTAGCCGGCCGTTTCAGCGTCCTCCGTCCGGGTGGCGGACGGTGACGACGGTGTGGATGCCGCCCCGTAGGCGGTAGTCGAGGCTGACCTCCAGGCTACGCGGTTGGCACGCGGCGACCAGGTCGCCGAGCAGGCGGTTCGCGGCGTGCTCCTGGTAGATCCCGACGCTGCGATACGTGGTCAGGTAGTACTTGAGCGCCTTGAGCTCGAGGCAGAGCCGGTCGGGGACGTATCGGATCGTGAGCGTCCCGAAGTCGGGGAGTCCGGAGAAAGGGCAGACGCAGTTCCACTCGTCGGTCGCGACGACGACCACGGCCGCGCGCTCCGGGTACTCGTACGGGAACGTCTCCAGCAACGCGGGCTCGATCGCCTCGACCCCGGCGAACGGGAAGCTCCGGCCCTCGGCCTCCGGCATCGCGCACCTCCTTCGCTCACCCTAGCAGCCGGCGCGCCTGCAGTGAAGAGTGGCAGAGGCGGGAAGAGGGAAGAGGGAAGAGGGGAGACGGGCGGAGGAGCAGCGGAGCTGAGGAGCCGGTGAAGTGAAAAGGGGACGACAAGGGAAGAGGTGAGACGGAAGAGGTGAGAGGAAAGACATTCACGCTTTCGTCTTCCCTCTACCTTCTTCCCTCTACCTTCTCGCTGCTCACTCGAGGCGCAGCGCGGCGAGCTGCCCGCGAAACGCCGGGCTGATGGCGACCGGCTTGCCGGCAGCGTAGTCGTAGTGCACCTGCACCGTCTCGGCCTCGGCGGCGAGGCGGCCGGAGGCCTCGATGCGATAGGCGAAGGTGAAGCTGGTGCGGCCGATGTGGGTGACGCGCACGCCGATCGTGACGGCGTCCGCGAGGTCGATCGGGGAGCGGTAGTCGACGGCGACGCGCGCGAGGATGATCGGGATGTCGCGCGCGCTGCCGACGAAGCCGAAGCGCTCGCGCCACAGTTGCACGCGGGCGAACTCGAGGTAGCTGACGTAGACGGCGTTGTTGACGTGGTTCATGGCGTCGATGTCGCCGTAGCGCAGCTCGATCGGGCACGAGAACGGGTAGCCTCTCACCTCGGTTCCTCCGTCGCATCGCAGCTCCGCCGCCGTGTGAGTGCCCGCAGCCGCGACAGGGCGCGCTCGGCGGCGACGCGGCCCGCCGCCACCGCCTCGTCGAAGCGTCCGAACTCGGACCAGTGCAGTGCCGCGACGTCCGGCGCGATCACCAGGTCGGCGCGGGCCAGCTGTGCGTCGCGCAGCGCCTTGTGGGTCATGTTCCCCGCGCGCACCATCGCCTCCACGAGCGTGATCCGTTCGGGGTCGCCGGCTGGCCAGCCTTCGCCGACGCCCACCCCGACGACGGGGCCGCGCGCCAGGCCGCACGCCTGCGCGACCGGCACGTCAGCGACGGTGCCGCCGTCTGTGAGGTAGCGTCCGCCGACCGGGAACGGCGGCACAATCGCCGGGATGGCGCTCGAGGCGGCCACCGCGGCGCGCAGCGACCCGCGCCGGAGGGCGACCGGCTCGCCGGTCTCGAAGTCGGTGGCGACCGCCGCGAAGCTCGTAGGTAGCGACTCGATCGTCACGTCGGGGAGGAGGAACGCCACCCCCTCGCTGAGCTGGTCGTGGGTGACGACGGCGGTGCGCTCGAGGGCGAGCGCCACGACGGCGCTCCGCCGCAACCGGCGGGCGAACACCAGCATCGGGTTATCGCGCGTCGACACGGTCTCCGTCAGGCGGACGTCGGGCAGCCCCTTGAGGATGCCGGCGGCGAGGAACTCCTGCCAACGGCGCGTCACGGCTGCGGCGCTGCCGAGCGCGATCCACATCGCGCCGACGACCGCGCCGGCGCTCGTGCCGGCGACGCCGGCAACCGGGATCCTTTCCTCCTCGATCACCTCGAGCACGCCGATGTGAGCGAGGCCGCGGGCGCCGCCGCCCCCGAGCGCGAGGACGACGCCCCGGTTCCTCTCCCGCCGGCCGAACAGGGAACGAAACACGCCCATCGCTTCACATCTTAGCGGGATCTCCTGAGACGTGCTGTTGACCGCGGGCGAGTTTGCATGGTACACGGAGGCGCTGCAGTGAAAGGAGCCAGGCAATGGCCAAACGTTACCTCCTGACCGCGCTCGCGGCGCTCCTCGTCGCGGGAGCGCTCGGCGCCCAGCAGGTCAAGGTGCGCGAGGAGATGCTCCCCAACGGCATGAAGTTGCTGCTGGTGGAGCGTCACGACTCGCCGACCGTGGCGTGCGGGTGGGTGGCGAGAGTGGGATCGGTGAACGAGCCCCCGGGGATCACCGGCATCTCGCACCTGTTCGAGCACATGATGTTCAAGGGGACGAAGACGATCGGCACCAACGACTACGGCAAGGACGCGCAGGTCCTGGCGGAGCAGGACGCGGTACGCGCGGAGATGGAGAAGGAGTACACGCTGCTGCGGGAGAAGCTGCGCCGCGGCGAGATCTCCGGCAACATCTACGACCCCGCCAACATGACGCCGCGGCTGAAGGAGCTGCGGGCGCACCTCGAGAAGCTCTTCGCCGAGGAGAAGAAGTACATCGTCAAGGACGAGCTCGACCAGATCTACACGAAGGAGGGCGGCTCGGGCCTCAACGCGTTCACGACCGAGGACCAGACCGTCTACTTCATCACCGTCCCGGCGAACAAGCTCGAGCTGTGGTTCTGGTTGGAGTCGGACCGCCTGGCCAACCCGGTGTTCCGCGAGTTCTACTCCGAGCGCGACGTCGTGCGGGAGGAGCGCCGGCTGCGCACCGAGTCGACGCCCACCGGCAAGTTCGACGAGGCCGCGAACGCGATGTTCTGGGAGTCGTCGCCGTACTCCCACCCGGTGGTCGGGTGGCCGTCGGACGTCGAGTCGATCAGCCGCGCGCAGGCCGAAGCGTACTTCGCGACGTACTACGCGCCCAACAACGTCACCGTGGCGCTCGTCGGCGACTTCGAC
>JAKAFI010000098.1 GCA_021818005.1 Acidobacteriota bacterium
CCGACCGCTACGGGCGCAAGACCGTGCTCTCGTGGACGATCCTCGTGTACTCGGTGGGCGCGTTCATGTCCGGCTTCGCGCAGGACGCGATGTGGCTGGCGGCGTGCCGTGTCATCACTGGGCTCGGCGTCGGCGGCGAGTGGGCGACCGGGCAGACGCTGGTCGGCGAGACGTTCCCCGCTCGCATGCGCGGCCGCTTCGCCGCGGTGATGCAGACCGGCGCCCCGCTCGGCATCGCGGTCGCGTCGATCATCGGGGGGTTCGTCGAGCCGGCGATGGCGCACGCGTTCGGCCCCGAGTGGGGCTGGCGCGGCTGCTTCTTCATCTCGGTCCTCCCCGCGCTGCTCGTCGTGGTCATCCGCCGCCGCATGCCGGAGTCCGACGTCTGGCTCGAGCGCAAGCGCGTGGCGGCCCCGCAGGAGACGAGCCAGGTCAAGTACCTGCTCACGACCCCCGACCTGCGGCGCCTGTTCCTGCTCGGCCTCGTCCTCGCCACCACCGACATGTCGGCGTACTGGTTCACCTACTCCTGGATGCCGCGGTACCTGTTCGAGCACCTGGGCTCCTCGATGGGGAAAGCGGGGATCTGGATGCTGGTGACGCAGCTCGGCGGCACCCTCGGCTACCTCTCGTTCGGCGTCGTCGCCGACTGGAAGGGACGGCGCGTCGCCTACACGATCTACTCGGTCGTGTGGGCGGTCGGGCTGTTCGCCGTGACCTGGTTCTGGGGCGCGCTCGCGGTCTACCCCGCGATGACGATCCTGTTCATGTTCCTGGTCGGGCTCGGCACCGGCAACTACTCCGGCTACGGCCCGATCTTCTCCGAGTTGTTCCCCACCCGAGTGCGCAACACGGCCATGGGGACCGCGTTCAACCTCGCCCGCGGCGTGCAGTTCTTCACCCCGCTGGTGATCACGCTGGTCGCGACGCGCTACGGCCTCGGCGGCGGGATCTCACTCGCCGGTTTCTTCGCGCTGATCACCGGCCTGTGGGTCTGGACCCTTCCCGAGACGCGCGGGACGCGGATCGGCGTCGAACACTGAGACCGCGCCGCCGGCGCCCCGGCGGGCGCCGGCTCGCCGCCCGCGGCCGTCGCGGCCTCACGGCGCCGGCGCAACCCTAAAGTCGACCTTGAACTGGGCCAGCTGCGCGTCGTCGAGCGAGTAGGTGCAGTCGAAGTTGGCGCTGTACTGGAAGCCCGAGTACACGACGCGGTGGTACCACGACGTGATCGCGCCCCGCCCCGCCGCTCCCTCGGCGTAGAAGTGGTAGAGCGCTCCGCCCGAGTCCGCCGCGGCCGGGACGTTGGACACCTTGATCGACTTCCAGCCCTCGTCGTAGCAGCCGCTGGGGCACGAGGCGCTCACCGGATACGTCTCCTTCCAGTGCTCGTCCATCTGGAAACTGACGAGGGCCTTGCGGTCGGCCGACACCGCCCCTGTGATGGTCATCTGGTTGTCGTGGCGGATCCCGTTCGCGTCCGTCTTGCTAGTGTTTTCGTTGTACGAGAAGGTGCTCCCGGCCCACTTGGCCACGAACAGGCCCCATGTGCCCCACTCCCGGTCGATGTTGCCGCAGCCGACGACCTCGGGCAAAGTGAGGGCGAACGCCGACACCGGGGAGTAGATGCCGACCGTGACCTGGGCCGGTGTGTTCTCGACGCTGCCGTTGACGACTAGGATCGTCAGCGACTGGGTGTTCGTGTCGGCCGGCACGCTCACCGGCTTCGCGATGTCGGTCACCTCGATCTCGCCGCCGGCGAGCATGACGCCGCTCTTCTCGCGGAAGACGAAGATCCGCACACCCGTGTGCCCGAACGGCGCGCCGGTCACCTGGAACGCCAGCGGCAGGCTCCCCGCCGTCTGCGCCGAGGCAGGCACCGGCACCGTGATCGCCCAGGTCTGCAGCGGCAGCAGCCCGCTCGGCGAGTACCCCCCGTCGGCCACCACCGCGACCTGCGCCTTGGCCGCCGTGTCCCACGCCGTGACGCCGAAGAACAAAGTGCGGTCCAGCGAGTTCTTCGCCAGCGCCCGGTCGGCGGCGCGCAGCACGGCGGCGTCGGTATGGCGGTACGCGCGGTCGACCGCGAAGTTCGTGTACAGGTCGGGGAGCGACACCCCGAACGCCTGCTCGTAGTGGACGTCCATGGCGCGGCGGTACAGCGTCTGGTACTCCACCGGGCTCTTGCCGAACTGCCCGTTGGTCTGGTCGGACATGTCCTGGAACAGGTTGCGCAGGTCGCGGAAGGCGCCGCCGTTGTACCGCTTGGCGACGTAGGCGAAGAAGTCCTGCCTGGCGTAGGCGGCGGTGCCGGCCCAGTACTCGACCTGGCTGTCGAGCGTCTCGGGCGGCTCGTGCGACCGCACGGTGACCTCGCCGCCGTAGATGCCGCTCAGGTTCGTCTGGTAGTTCATGCCGACGAGCGTCGCCGTGCCCTCCATCAGCCACATCAGGACGTGGTTCCAGGCGTTGCCGTTCTTCCACCACAGGTCGCGGATGTCGTAGCCGGACTGCACCGCGTGCAGCAGCTCGTGGATCGTCACATTGCCGTCCGACCAGCCCTCCGCCTTGATCACGCCCTGGAACTCGTCCCAGTTGAAGTAGAGCTGGCCGAGGCTGTGCATCTGCTCGTCGTTGAAGTGCGCCATCGAGAACGTGACATCGTCCTCGTCGGCTCTCTGCGAGAACGACGTGCTCGACGCGTTGCCCGACACGATGTGGAGGGCGCGCGCCTTGACCGCGTACCGGCTGTCGATCCACAGCTTCGGCGAGCGGAACTGCGCCCCGCGCAGGTGCTCGCACGCGGGCTTGATCGCCTGGAGGATCTCACCGGGGAAGGCGGCCGACGCGGCGTTGGTGTGGATGAACGCCCGCCAATCGCAGGTCTGCCAGTCGTCGGGCGTCACCCACGCGAGCGCTGACGCCGCGGCCTCCGCTGACGCGACCGACCGGAGGGCGGCGTCGGCCGCGACCGCCATCGTCCATCCGTCCCACAACCTCTCGACCTCGGTCGTGTACGTCCTCGACCCGGCGTCGTAGGCCCCGGCCACGGGGTACACCTTCCCGACGCTGGTGCGAACCTTCAGCTGGAGCTTGTCCGGATCGCTGACCGTGCTGGTGACCGGGATCCTGACGAGATAGGGGCCGGACCCGGTGGAGACGCCCTCGCCGCCAACGTTGACCTGGATCGCGGTCGAGACCAGCGTCTCGCTGCCCTGCGCCAGGCCGGCGCCGTTCCCGGCGGTGAGCGTGACCGCCGCCCCGGGCGTCGTGCCGCCGGCCGGGAGCGTCACGCTGGTGCCGCCGGGCCCAGTGATCACGGGGCCGGCCGCCGGTGTCGGCGTCGCGGTCGGGCCCGGCACGGTCGGGGTCGGTGCGGGAGGATTCGAACCGCCTGTCACCTTCTGCACCGGCACCAGGAACGGGTCGCCCGTCCGGTTGTCGATCACCGACGCGTACGCGAAGAAGCTCCCCCCAGGCGTCGTCGTTCGCACCACCGCGTACCCGTCGCTCACCACCTGCCGCGTCACGCTCTCGAAAACCTTGTCCAGTTGCTTGTACTCCAAACCTCGCAACGGCACCTGCACCGTCGCCCCCAGCGCCGCCCCCGACGACGAGTACAAGTCCACCAACACCGTGATCGGCAGCGCCGTCGCGTTCACCAGCCCCAGGTTCGTCCTGAAGTTGTTCGCCAGCCCAGGGTCGTGCGACAGCTGGATCAACCGCCCCTGGTCGCTCGCCGTGATCGCCTCGTCCGACCTCATCGCCGGACCGTACTGCCCATACGTCGCCCCCACCGGCAGGCCCCACGGGTTGCTCCCCAACTGGTTGTACGTGTCGCTCGCCACCACCAGCGTCCCCGACGTCACCGTGATCTGCAGCGCCGCCGCCCCGTTGAAGTGAAACACCGAGTCGATCACGTCCGTGTAGCGCTGCGCCAGCCCCGGCGCCAACGTGAAGCTCACCTTCGTCGCGCTCGAGTTGTCCGTGTCCCGCTTGAGCAACGCAATCGTGTAACTCGCCTGCACGTTCCCGGCGTTGTGCACCTCCAGGTCCGTCCGCCAGTTCGTCCCCTTCGCCCCACTCGAATGCGCCGACGTCGGAACCGTGTAGGTCGCTGAGGTCGCAAGCGCGACCGCGGCCATCGGCTGGTCAATCGGCACCTGCGGTCCCTCGGTGGCCAGCCCCACCTCGGAAACGAGAACGGAGCCCTGCGCCGTGGCGCTGGCCGGCGCGAACACGATCGACGACCACGTCCAGGTCGCCGAGCAGTCCCCGGCCGCCCGGTTGGCGAGGTTGAGCTTGTGGTTCGGGTCAAGGACGACGCGCACCGTGTGTGGCCCCGCTGTGAGGTCGTGCGTCGAGTACGTCAGGCTGAGCGGGGTGTAGTAGCCGCTCTGCAGGCCGCTGGGGTTCGACCAGTTCCACAGACCTTTCGGAGCGCCGTCGATGGAGACGCCGAGCTCAAGCGGCGCAGTGAACGTCGCGCTCGCGTAATTTGCCACGCTCACGTAGATGTAGGTGTCGTACGAGGTCGACACGAACGGTGTGGTCGGCGGCGCCCACGTGCTCCGGTAGTCCGCCACCACGCACGCCGGCCAGTCGCTCGGCGTGTACAGTCTCAGATCTGCACTCACCGACGCCGGCTGCGTTGGCGTCGGCGTCGGCAACCACGGCGTCGCGGTCGGGCCCGGCACGGTCGGGGTCGGTGCGGGAGGATTCGAGCCGCCTGCCACCTTCTGCACCGGCACCAGGAACGGGTCGCCCGTCCGGTTGTCGATCACCGACGCGTACGCGAAGAAGCTCCCCCCAGGCGTCGTCGTTCGCACCACCGCGTACCCGTCGCTCACCACCTGCCGCGTCACGCTCTCGAAAACCTTGTCCAGTTGCTTGTACTCCAAACCTCGCAACGGCACCTGCACCGTCGCCCCCAGCGCCGCCCCCGACGACGAGTACAAGTCCACCAACACCGTGATCGGCAGCGCCGTCGCGTTCACCAGCCCCAGGTTCGTCCTGAAGTTGTTCGCCAGCCCAGGGTCGTGCGACAGCTGGATCAACCGCCCCTGGTCGCTCGCCGTGATCGCCTCGTCCGACCTCATCGCCGGACCGTACTGCCCATACGTCGCCCCCACCGGCAGGCCCCACGGGTTGCTCCCCAACTGGTTGTACGTGTCGCTCGCCACCACCAGCGTCCCCGACGTCACCGTGATCTGCAGCGCCGCCGCCCCGTTGAAGTGAAACACCGAGTCGATCACGTCCGTGTAGCGCTGCGCCAGCCCCGGCGCCAACGTGAAGCTCACCTTCGTCGCGCTCGAGTTGTCCGTGTCCCGCTTGAGCAACGCAATCGTGTAACTCGCCTGCACGTTCCCGGCGTTGTGCACCTCCAGGTCCGTCCGCCAGTTCGTCCCCTTCGCCCCACTCGAATGCGCCGACGTCGGAACGCAGACGAGCGAATTCCCGGCGGTGAGAGCGTGCGCTCTGGCGGGTCCCGGCGACGAGAAGGCCCCATTCGGACCCGCGGGCGGGATCGGCTCGCCGAGGGAGGAGGTGAAACGACCGAGCGCCAGCAGCCCAGTCGTCACCACCGCCGCGAGAATGAACAGACTGCCATGTTGGACCCGACGGATGGACCGCAGCGTCATCACCCCTCCCGAGAGAACGACGAGGATCTTTCCATGGTCCGCAAGTGCGTGTCAAGGCTCGTCTCATTGCAAAAGCAATTGTTAGAAGGTTGTTTTCACGCTCAGACCGAAACGTGAACGCGGTTGCGGCCGGTGCGTTTGGCTTCGTACAGCGCCGCGTCGGCGGCGGCGACCAGCGTCCCGGGATCCATCCCGGGCAACGCCCGCACGGTCGCGGCGCCGACGCTGATCGTCACGACGGCGGCCACGGGCGAGACCGGATGCGGGATGGCGAGCTCCACGACCGCACCGCGGAGCTTCTCGGCCACGGCGAGCGTGCCTCCCGCACCCGTCCCGACGAGGAGCACGGCGAACTCCTCGCCGCCCCAGCGCGCCGCGAGGTCGCCGGCGCGGCCGGCGTGCGCGGCCGCCAGCTCGGCGATCCGGCGCAGGCAGGCATCCCCCGCCTGGTGACCGAGCGCGTCGTTGTAGGCCTTGAAGTGGTCGACGTCGATCATGAGCAGCGAGAGGGTGCGGCCCTCCCGCTCGGCGCGCGCCGCCTCGGAGGCGAGCCGCTCCTCGAACACCCGCCGGTTGGCGATGCCGGTGAGCGCGTCGGTCGTGGCCAGGCGCTCGAGCGCCAGGTTGGCCGCGGCCAGCGCGCGCGTACGCTCGTCGACGAGCGCCTCCAGCTCCTCGTTGCGCCGCCGGACCCGCCTCGTCCGCACCAGGGCGAGGCCGTACGCCGCCGCCCCGATCGCCAGCACGAGGCCGGCGCGCGCCGGCACCGTCTCGAACCACGGCGGCGCGACCGCGAAGGCGAAGCGCGCCGGTTGCGCCGAGACGCGGCCGTCGTCGGCGACCGCGCGAACCTGGAATACGTACTCGCCCGCCGGCAGGTTGGTGTAGCGCTGGTGCGGGTTGGCGTGCGGGGGCGACCACTGGCTCTCGTAGCCCACGAGGCGCTCCTGGAAGCGCGTGGCCTGCTCCGCGAGGTAACTCGGCGAGGCGAAGGCGAACGTCACCGTGTTCTCGCGGTACGCGAGGCGCGCGCCCGCCGTCACCGAGCGCCCGTTCCCCTCCTCGACGCCGAGCAGGAGCACGCTCGGGTCGGGACGGGGGCGAGCGCCCCAACCGCGCGGCACCTCGGTGAACCCGCCGACCATCCCGACCAGCAATGCCCCGTCTTCCCCGACGGCGAGGCAGTTCTCGGCCGTCGTCGAGGCGCCGATCAACCCTTGCGTCTGATCGAGATGGGCGACCACCTCGCCGCCCCTGATCTTGACGACCTCGTACGGCGTGGCGAGCCACACCGCGTCCCCGCTCGCCGCCAGCGCCACGATGTACCGCTCGCTCAAGGCGCGGTTGACCGCCTCCACCGGCGTTGCGCGTCCATCGGCGAGCGACCAGAGACCGAGATCGGTGCCGACCCACACACCGCCGGAGCGGACGAGCACGGCGCGGCACACCGTGCTCGGCAACCCCGACTCGCGACCGAACCGCCGCATCGCCGAGCCGTCCCAGCGCACCACGCCGGCGCCGTCGGTCCCGAACCAGACCGTCCCGTCGGGCGACGCCGCGATCCCGCGCGCCTCTCCGAACGGCGCCCCGTCCACGGTCGTGAACGCCTCCGCCCCGGACGCGTGCGCACGGCGGTCGTCCCAGCGGAAGCGGACGGCGCCCGCGGCCGTGCTCGCCCAGATGTCCCCGGCCGCGTCACGCGCGAGGCCGAAGATGCGGCCCTGGGCGGCCGCCGGCAGGCCGGCGAGGAAGTGCACCTCGCGGCCGCGCAGCCGCGCCACCCCGTGCCGGGTGCCCGCGAGCACGGCTCCGTCCGACAACGTGAGCAACGTCCAGACGCCGGGCTCGTCCGCCGGGCCGCGGCGGACGTCCACGAACGCGAGCGAGCTCCCGTGCACGAGCGTCGCCCCCTCGGAGTGCCCCACCCACTCGCCGCCGGCCGCGGCGGCGAAGCAGAACACCATCGCGCCGATCTCGGGCCGCCGCGTCGGGTACGAACGCAACCCGAAGTCGAAGACCTTGACCAGACCGTCCGCGGTCGCCAGCCAGAGCAACCCCTCACGGTCCACCACCGCCCCGTAGACCGCGTCGGAAGGTAACCCCTGGGCGGCCGCAAGCCCCCGCGGCGGCACCCCGGGCCGCACCAGCAACACGCCGCGGCCTGGGGTCAGAAGGACCAACCCGTCCCCGAGCGCCACCGCACCCGTCGGGCTCGTTCCGGCCGGCACACCCCACGCCGGCTCGGGCTGGAACCGGTTGGAGCGCAGCCGCGAGATCCCGTCGCGCTGCACCAACAGGACGTTCGCACCCGCCGTCACCACCGCCGCGACCGGGCCGAACCGGGATGGCGCGACGAGTGTTTCCCCCGTTCCGGAGCCGCCCAGCAACGCCGCGTGCGCGGCGGTGCACACCCACACACCGGTCGCCTCGGCCGGCCCGAGCGCCACGATCCGCTCCCCCGCCATCTCCCGCGGCAGCGGAACATCGTCGAGCCGGCCGTCGCGAAAGCGGACCACGCGGCCGCCCGCGACAAGCCACACCGAGCCGCCGCGCACCGCCATCAGCGTCGGCGGCGTCCCGCGCAGCGCGGCGAGCGCGGCCGGCAACGGCAGCACGGTGGGCGCACCCAACGGGCCTCCGAGCGCGGCGATGCGGGCGACTCCCTGTTCGGTCAGCACCCAGATCGTCCCGGAGCCGTCCTCACCGATCGCGCGCACGGAGTCGTGCGGGAGCCCCTGCGCCTTGGTCAGACTGGCGAAGCTGGTGCCGTCGTACCGGCTCAGCCCGTACGAGGTCCCCGCCCAGAGGAAGCCGCGGCTGTCCTGGAACACCGCGAACACCTGCGGGAACTTGAGCCCGTCCTCGATGCCGTAGATGCGCAGCGCCGGCTGTTGCGCCGCCGCCGGTCCAGCGGCGAACAGCGTCGCGAGACAGGCCTCGGCGAGGACGCGGCGAGGCGCCGTGCGAGCTCTCTTCGGGCGGTTACGGGCGATGGGCCACACAGGTGAGCCAATGATATCGAACCGAGCTGCGCCCGCCGCTCGGCCCACCTCGCCGGTTCGGCCCCCGGTCCAACGAACAGGGCGGCCGTCACGGCCGCCCTTCGCCTTCGTTTCCGTTCGAGGCCCGGCCTACGCCGAAAGGCCCAGGAGTTGCTCGAGTTTCGCCTTGGAGGCCTTCTCGACCTCGGCGTGCAGCGAGCCGCCGTGCGAGTCCATCGTCACGACGACCGGGAAGTCCTTGACCTGAATCACCCAGAGCGCCTCGGGAACGCCGAACTCCTTGAGCTGGAACACCTGCTCGACCTTGACGACCGCCTGCGCCAGCACCTGCGCGGTGCCGCCGACGGCGTGGAAGTAGACGGCGCCGTGGTCGGCCAGCCCTTTGAGCGTCTTCGGGCCCATCCCGCCCTTGCCGATCACGCCGCGCAGGCCGTACTTCCCGATCACGTCCGCCTGGAACGGCTCCTCGCGCGCCGAGGTCGTCGGCCCCGCCGCCACGAACGAGTAGTGCCCGTCCTCGTGCTTCTTGACCACCGGGCCGACGTGGTAGATCACCGAGTCCTTCATGAACGGCGCGACCTCCGCGCGGAAGCCGTGCAGCAGCCAGTGGTGCGCCGCGTCGCGGCCGGTGATCATCCGCCCAGACAGCTCCACGAAGTCCCCGACCTTGAGGGCACGGACGGTCGTTTCGTCACAAGGCAGTTGCAGCTTGGCCATCTTTCACCTCCCCGCGCACCGGCGCCCGGTTGCTTCGCCGACCCCTGACCCCTGACCCCTGACCCCTGACCCCGTCAGTCCAGCCATGTGACCTCCCCGGTGGGGCTGATCTTGGCGCCGGCGCGGCGGTTCGCCCAGCACATATAGGAAACGGAAACGAAGTAGCTGGCCGGCAGCCGCCCGAGGTAGCCGACCTTGACGCCGAGTACGGTGGTCTTGCCGCCGAACCCCATCGGCCCGATGCCGAGCTCGTTCGCCTGCTCGAACAGCTGCTTCTCCATCGCCGCCAGCTCGGGGACCGGGTTGCTGTCGTCGAGCCGGCGCAGCAGCTGGCGCTTCGACTCGACGAAGCCGGAGCCGCGGTCGCCGCCGAAGCAGGCGCCGATGATCCCCGGCGCGCACCCCTTGCCCTGCGCCTGCGCCACCGCGTCCAGGATGCAGCGGCGGACCCCCTCCAGGTCGCGGTCGGCCTTGAGCTTGGGGTTGGGGAGCGAGTACTGGGCGCCGACGTTCTCGCAACCGCCGCCCTTGAGGATCAGGTGCACCTCGATGCCGTCCTCGTCCCACTCCTCGCAGTGCACGGTGGGGATGCCGGGCGCCTG
>JAKAFI010000099.1 GCA_021818005.1 Acidobacteriota bacterium
CCCGCCTCGCTCGCTACGGCCTCAACGTCGCCGACATCAACGGACTGATCGAGGCGGCGGTCGGCGGCACCGCCGCGACCCAGGTCGTGCAGGGCGAGCGGCTGTTCGACCTCGTCGTGCGCCTGGCGCCGCAGTTCCGCCGCACGCCGGAGGAGATCGGCAACATCCTCGTCGCCACCCCGGGCGGGCAACAGATCCCGCTCCGGGAGCTGGCCGACATCAAGGTCGTCAACGGCGCCTCGTTCATCTACCGCGAGGCCAACTCGCGCTACATCGGCGTGCAGTACTCGGTGGAGGGGCGCGACCTCGCCGGCGCCGTCGAGGACGCGCAGCGCCAGGTCGCAGCGCGCGTCTCGCTCCCGGAGGGGTACCGCGTCTCGTGGGGCGGCGAGTACCGCGAGTACACGGCGGCGCGGCGCCAGCTGAACATCGTCCTGCCGTTGACGCTGTTCGTGATCTTCCTGCTGCTGTTCGCCCTGTACGGCAACTTCAAGTTCCCCCTCATCACCGTGCTCGGCGTGCTGCTCTCGGCCCCGATCGGGGGGCTCGCGGCGCTCTGGTTGACCAAGACACCGTTCTCGGTCTCGAGCGGGATCGGGTTCATCGCGCTGTTCGGGGTCTCGGTGCAGACCGCCGTCGTCTACATCTCGTACGCCAACGAGCTGCGCCTCGGCGGGATGGGGATCGCCGGCGCCGCCCGCGAGGCGGCGCTGCTGCGCCTGCGGCCGATCATGATGACCGCGCTCGTCGCCGCGCTCGGCCTCCTGCCGGCCGCCCTGGCCACCGGGGTCGGTACCGACTCGCAGCGTCCGTTCGCGCTGGTGATCGTCTCCGGCCTGTTCTCGCGCCTGCTCATCAGCGTCTTCCTCATGCCGGCGCTGTACGCGCTCGTCGCCCGGGAGGGCGACCGCCTGCAGGTGTGATCCGCGCGGCGTCGCGTGCTACCGTTTCCTCGGGCGGCCGGGTCGAGCCCGGCGGATCGGGGGCGATCGCGATGGGCGTTGGCGGCGACGGCGCACGCAGGACCAAGATCGTGGCGACGCTGGGGCCGGCCTCGGCCGACTCCGGCGCGGTGGCGGCGCTCGCGCAGGCCGGCGCCGACGTCTTCCGCCTCAACGCGGCCCACCTCACACCGGAGGGGATCGCGCCGCTGGTGGCGCTGGCGCACGGCGCGGAGGGCGCGGCCGGGCGCCCGCTGGCGGCGTTCTGCGACCTCGCGGGCCCGAAGCTGCGGGTCACGCGCGGCCCCGGCGACGCGCCGCTGCGCGACGGCGCGGGCGTCACGATCGGGGCCGCCGGCAGCGGCGCCGAGATCGAGGTCGAGGGGATCGACCCGGCGCGCGAGTGCCCCATCGGCTCGCGCGTGCTCGTGCACGACGGCAAGGTCGTGCTGCGCGTCGAGGCGGCCGCGGACGCCGCCGTGCGCGCCGCGGTCGTGCGCGGCGGCAGCGTCGGGCCGGGGATGGGGGTCAACCTCCCCGACGTCGAGACATCGCTCCCCTCCCTCACCGAGCACGACCGGCGGTGCATCGCCGCCGCCCTCGACGCCGGGATCGACGCGTTCTCCCTTTCGTTCGTCCGCCGCGCCGAGGACGTCGCGGAGCTGCGTCGCGCGATGACGGCTCACGGGCGCACCGTGCCGGTGATCGCGAAGCTCGAGAAGGCCCAGGCCGTGGCCGACGACGCGCTCGCCGCGATCATCGTTGCCGCCGATGGGGTCATGGTCGCGCGCGGTGACCTCGGGGCGGAGACATCGCCCGAGATGGTGCCGGTGCTGCAGAAGCGCATCCTGCGGCAGGCGCGCGCCGCCGGCCTGCCGGCGATCACCGCCACCGAGATGCTCGAGAGCATGATCCACGAGCCGCGGCCGACCCGCGCCGAGGCGAGCGACGTGGCCAACGCGGTGTTCGACGGGTCGGACGCGGTGATGCTCAGCGCCGAGACCGCCATCGGCGACCACCCCGCGCTCGCGGTCGAGGCGTGCGCCCGCATCGTGCGCGAGGCCGAGCGGCACCCCGAGTTCCGCGCCGGCTGGACGACGCCTCCGCCATCGGCGGACGCCGCCGAGCCGGTGGCCGACGCGGTCGCCGCCGCCGCCACGGCCGCGGCCGACCAGCTCGGCGCTGCGGCGGCCCTGTGCTTCACCCAGAGTGGGAGCACGGCGCGCCTGCTCGCGCGGCACCGCCCGGCCGCGCCGATCCTGGCGATCACGCCGAGGCTCGAGGTGGCGCGCGCGCTCGCCCTCGTCTGGGGGGTGCGCGCCCGCGTCGTGGCGGTGCCCGCCGATCACGAGGAGGTCGTGGCGCTGGCCGAACGCGAGGCAGTGCGCGAGCGCCTGGCGGCGGCGGGGTCGTTGCTCGTGATCACGCACGGCGCCCCGGTCGTGGCGCGGCCGCTCACCAACCTCATGCGGGTGCACCGCATCGCCGGGTGAGGAGCCGGGCGACGGCGGGCGTCAGTCCTTCTCGCCCGCCATGTACACCGTGCGGCTCGGGAAGGCGAAGTCGCTGCCGGCCTCGCGCACGATCCTGGCGATCGCGAAGTTGAGCTCCTCGACGACCGCGGTGTACTCGAGGTAGTCCCTGGTCGCGATCCACGACCACACCTCGACGCGCAACGAGTTCTCGCCGAACGCCGCGAAGCGGACCCGAAACTCCTTCTGGTCGACCTTCGGATGGCCGGCGAGCAGCTTGCTCACGCCGTCGATGACCGCGCGGAGCTGTGCCTCGGTCGTCGAGTAGACGAGCGTGAGCACGGGGTTGAACATGATCTTGTCGCGCGCCGAGTAGTTCTCGATCCGGCCGGCGGCGATGACGCCGTTGGGGATCGTGACGCGCGTCCGCCCCACGGTGCGCATCCTCGTCGACCGGAAGCCGATCTCCTCCACGGTGCCCATGTCCTGCCCGATCGCCACGAAGTCGCCGATCTCGTACGGCCGGTCGCCGGCGATGGCGGCCGTGCCGAACAGGTTCTCGAGCGTCTTCTGCGCCGCGAACGCGAGCGCGACGCCGCCGAGACCGAGGGCGCCGAGGCCGGCGACGACGTTGATCCCGATCACGTCGAGGGCCGCGAGCCCCATCATCACCACCACGAGCGCCTTGACGATCCGCACCGCAACCGGGAGGAAGCCGACCAGGTTGCGCTCCTTCGCCGACTCCCGGACGCGGGTGGCCCCGTCGTCGACCAGCCGCAGCAGGAACCAGCCGACACCGACGAGGGCGAGCAGCTTGCACAGGTAGCGCGCCACCACCCAGGCCGCGGGAGTCAGTCCGAGCCAGCGCCCGACGATGATGAGGAGGCCCGACCAGAACAGGAACCCGGCCGGGCCGTCGAGCGCCCAGGCGACCGCGTCGTCCCACTGCAGCACCGTGCGGCGCGCGATGCGGTGCGCCAGGCGCACGGTCCAGCGCCCGAGGTAGCGGCTCACGGCCCACGACAGCAGCAGCCCGACCACGATCCCGAGCCACTGCCAGAGCTGCAGCTCCGCGAGCCGCACCGCGAAGAGCGCGACCGGCGCATGGTCGCCGATCCAGCCGTAGCCGTGCGCCTCGTAGAGCCGGTCGATCTGCGCCACCGTCTCACGGGACACGGTCCAGACGTGGCCGAGCTCGGCGTCGTAACGGTGCGCGAGCAGCAGCTCGACCGGGTGGTGCTGCACTCGGATGACACCGAACCGCTGTTCGTTCTCCGGCACGCCGGGTTCAGGCGCGCCGAGCGGCTCGTCGGAGAGCTTCGCCGGCTCCACCCACCCCGTGCGCTGCAGCGTCAGCATCAGCCGCCGCGCCAGCCGCGCTCCCTCCGCCCGCTGCCTCGCCGGAGGGATCTCCGACAGGTCGAGGTAGTAGGCCGCGACGCCGAAGCGCCCGGCCTGGCAGGCGGCGAGGAAGCCGGAGAGCGCCTCGCGCGGCGTCCCGCGGCGGACCTCGTCCGGGATCGCTCCGAGACCGACGTCGAGCGGCTCCGCGCCCTGGGGCGCCTCCCCCTTGACCAGCACGCGGTACCAGAACGGCACGCTCGCCACGGTCTCCCGCGAGAACAACCACGCGAGCTCATACGGCGCACGACCGACGACGTGCCGCAGGACGATCTCACCGATGATGCCGTCGCGGTCGAAACGGGCGGCGACGACGGCGTTGGTCGGCTGACCGCCGATCTCGGGACCGGCCTCGTCCTCGGTGGTGACCGCGTCGTCGCGCACCTTGACCACCTGCAGGAGGCGGAAGAGCTTCGCGGCGGTCTCGACGCCGACCTTCGCCTGCTGCGCGGGATCGACCTCCCCGAGGTCGAGCAGCTGCGCGGCCTGGTCGAACTTCCCCGCTCGTGCCAACGTCAGGAACGAACGCCAGCTTGCCGCCGGCGAGGAGCGCACGACCTCGACGGGCGGCGGCCCGAGGCCGGGGTCGATCGCGTCGCGCCGCACCAACCCGTACCGGCTCGCGGCCGCCACCAGCGGCACGACCATCACGACGAGGGCGAACGCCGCCCTCCATCCCCTTCTCGCCGCCGGTTGCGCGCTCACGGGAAGAAGGATAGCAAGATCGCCGGCGGCCGTGCCGCCGCGCCCGCGCTCACTCCCGGCCGAGCGCCTGCAACAGGCCGGCGCGGGCTTGCGCCACGTTGTACTCGGTCTGCACCTTCTGCTGCGCCGCAGCGGTGAGCGCCACCTGCGAGTCGCCGAGCTCGATGATGTTGCCGACGCCGGTCTCGTAGCGGCCCTCGGCGAGACGAAGCTGTTCCTTCGCGTTCACGAGCGCCTCGCCGCTCGCCGCCAGCGCCGCCTTGGCCGCCCGTACGGCCAGGCGCGCCTGCTCGATCTCGAAGCGCACCTGCTGCCGGATCGAGTCCTCCTGCGCGCGTAACGCGGCGAGGTTCGCCTCCGCCTCGATGACCTGCGCCTTGGTCTGGCCTCCCCGGTAGATCGGCACCGTCAGCCCCACCGCCACGTTCCAGTTCCAGGTCAGGCTGGACACGTGCACGCCGTTGTCGGAAAAGCCGGTGGACGCGCCCAGCGTCGGGCCGTAGGCGCCGCGCAGCGCCTGCACGGTGAGCTCCTGCGCGCGCACCTGGTCGGCCGCTGCCGCCAGCTCCGGGCGCGTTTTGAGCGCCTCGGCGAGCAGCGTGTCGGTCGAGCCGTCCTCGCCGGGCACCGGCGGCAGCGTCTCGTCGGCCACGTCGTAGTCGGTCGGGCCCTCGACGCCCATCGCCTGGTTGAGCTGCGCCTTCGCGGTCTCGTAGGCGTTCTGCGCGTTGATCAGCGCGACGTCGGCGTTTGCGACGTCGGTCTTGGCCTGCGCCAGCGCGATCTCCGGCTGCGTCCCCACCTCGACGAACCCCTGCGTCTGCGTCATGTGCTTCTCCTGGTTCGCCAAGGTGTCGCGGGCGACCGTGACCAACCCCTTGGCGGCACGCGCCTGGAAGTACGCCGTGCGCACCGAGAAGAGCACCTGTTGCATCGTCGTGCGCTCGCTCGCCCGCTGCGAGTCGGCATTCGCCTGCGAGGCGCGCCAGCGCGAGCGCGTCTGCCCGAAGTCGTAGAGCAGCACGTCGGCGTTGAGCCCGAAGGTGAAGTAGTTCGAGGTGGCCCAGCTCTCGCCGGAGCCTCCGCCCGAGAACTGGCTCGGCAGCGCACCGGGCCGGCTGGCGTAGTTGGAGGTGGCGCGCTGGTAGTCGGCGCTGCCGCTCAGCTGCGGCAGCAGCGGCGCGCGCGACTCGTCGACGCGAGCGAGAGCGGCGCGGGTCGCGGCTGCGGCCTGGCGCACCTGCGGTTGATCGGCGCGCGCGGTCGCCAGCGCCTCCTCGAGGGTCACGATGCGCGGCGGTGCGGCCGGGGCCGCCGCCGCGAGCACGAGCATGGCAAGGTTGGCGATCATCACTCGAACCTCAACGCCTCGATCGGATCGAGGCGGGACGCTTTCTGCGCCGGGTAGAGCCCGAACACGACGCCCACGACGGCGCTGAACACGACGGAGACGACCACGATGTCGGCCCGGATCAGCAACGGCCAGTGAAACTTCCCGGCCAGCCACTGCGCGGTGCCGAGACCGAGCACGACGCCGATGAGGCCGCCCGCCAGTGACAAGGTGAGCGCCTCGACGAGGAACTGCGCCAGGATGTTGCGCGGCTTGGCGCCGACCGCCATGCGCACGCCGATCTCGCGCGTGCGCTCGGTGACCGACACCAGCATGATGTTCATGATCCCGATCCCGCCGACCAGGAGCGAGACCGCCGCGATGCTGGCGAGCAGCGTCGTCAGCGTCTTCGTGCTCTGCTCGCGGGAGTTGGCGAATTCGGTGAGGTTGCGGATCGAGAAGTCGTCGTCGGCCCCCGGCGCCAGGTGGTGCCGGTCGCGCAGCAGCGCGCGGACCTGCTCCTCGGCGCGCCCGGTCGTCTCAGCGGACGTGGCGCTGATGAAGATGATGCCGGGTATGAACTGCTGCAGGCCGCCCTGGATCTTGGTCTGGAACGTCTTCAGGGGGATGAACGCCCCGTCGTCATAATCCTGGCCCATCGGCGACTGGCCCTTGGCCGCGAGCACGCCCTGAACCAGGAACGGGATATTGTTGATCCGCACCGTCTGCCCAACGGGGTTGATCCCGGCGCCGAACAGCTTGTCCACCACGGTCTGGCCGAGGAGGACGATCTTGCTCCCGCCCTCGGCGTCCGAGTCCGTCATCGGGGCGCCCTGGGCGACCGGCCAGTCGCGGATCGCGAAGTACGCTGGCGTGGTGCCGTAGACGGTCGTGCTCCAGTTCTGGTCCTCGGACACGATCTGTGCGATCGCCCGGAGCTGCGGCGCGGCGTACTTCACGGCCGGCACCTCGGTCTGGATCGCCTTGAGATCGTCCCACGTCAGCGTCGGCATGCTGCCGAAGCCGCCGTGTTGGCCGCCCGCGGTGGTGGAGCCGGGCAGGATGATGAGCAGGTTCGAGCCCATCGCCGCGAACGCCTGCTCCACCATCGCCTTCGCCCCCTCCCCGATGGCGACCATCGCGATCACCGCGGCGACGCCGATGATGATGCCGAGGGTGGTGAGGAACGAGCGCATCTTGTTGCGCAGTAGCGCCCGGGTCGCCACCCGCAAGGTCTGCAGCGGGTTCATGACTCACCTCCCGCGGTCGCCTCAGCCGGCAGCGGGGCCGCCCGCTGCGGCTCCTGGCGGCGGTCGGACTGCAGCCGACCGTCCTTGACCACCACGACCCTCGCCGCGTACCTCGCGATGTCGGGCTCGTGCGTCACCAGCACGACCGTGATCCCCGCGTCGCGCAGCTCCTGGAACAGCGCCATCACCTCGACGCTGGTGACCGAGTCGAGGTTGCCGGTCGGCTCGTCGGCGAGGATGATCTTCGGGTTCGACACCAGCGCTCGCGCGATCGCCACGCGCTGCTGCTGCCCGCCGGACATCTGGTTCGGGTGGTGGTGGGCGCGATCCGCCAGGCCGACGCGAGCGAGCGCCTCCTTGGCGCGCTCGTGCCGCTCGCGGGTGTGCGCGCCGGCGTAGAGGAGCGGCAGCTCGACGTTTTCGATCGCCGACGTGCGCGACAGCAGGTTGAAGTTCTGAAAGACGAAACCAAGGGTGTGGTTGCGCTTCTCGGCGAGCGCGTCGCGGTCGAGGCCGGAGACGTCCTCGCCGGTGAGCAGGTAGCGCCCGGTGGTGGGCCGGTCGAGGCACCCGATGATGTTCATGAGGGTGGACTTCCCCGAGCCGGACGCGCCCATGATCGCGACGAAGTCGCCCTCGTCGACGGCGAGCGACACGCCGCGCAGGGCGTGCACCTCGACGTCGCCCATGTGGTACACCTTGGTGACGTCCTCGAGCCGCAGCAGGTTCGCGCCCGTCGTCATCGCCGCCTCAGAACATCCGGCCGGCGAAACCGCCGCGCTGCCCCATGGTGCCGCCGGAGACGTCGGTGATCACGCGGTCACCCACGGAGAGGTCGCCCTCGAGCACCTCGCTGTTGATCCCGTCGGTGATGCCGGTCCGGATCGCGACCGGCACCGGCTTGCCATTGCGCAGCACCCACACCGTCTTGCGGTCGCTGTCCCGGGCGGTCTTCGCCGGCGCCCCGCCGGCTGCCGGGCGCCCCGCGGCGCCCGGACCGCGCCCGGCCCGGCCCGCCCCGGTCTTCGGCCCCAGGCTCGCGAGCAGCTCGGCGGGCGGGTGGAAGCGGAGCGCGGCGTTCGGCACCCGCAGCGCGTCGTCGTTCTCCGCGTAGACGAACGTGCAGTTCGCGGTCATCCCCGGCTTGAGCTTGAGGTCGCTGTTGTTCACGTCGATCACCGCGTCGTAGGTGACGACGTTCTGCACCGTCTGCGGCGCGTTGCGCACCTGCCGCACCGTGCCGACGAACGTCTCCGTCGGGTAGGCGTCCACCGTGAACGTCGCGCGCATCCCCTGGTGCAGCTGGCCGATGTCGGCCTCCGCGACGCTGGTGTCGACCTGCATCTTGCGCAGGTCCTCGGCGATGAGGAAGAGCGTCGGCGCCTGCAGCGACGCGGCCACCGTCTGGCCGACGTCCACGTTGCGCGAGATCACGACCCCGTCGGTCGGGGAGATGATGTTGGTGTACGCCAGGTTGACCTCGGCCGAGTTGAGTTGGGCCTTGGCCTGCTCGACGCTGCCCATCGCCGCGTCGACCGCGGCGTTGTCCGCGTCGGCCGTGGCCTTGGACGTATCGAGGTCCGCCTGCGCGATCAGCTTCCGCGCGTATAGCGTCACGTTGCGCTCGTACTGCCGTTGGGCGTCGATCGCCTGCGCCTTCGCCTTGGCCAAGTTGCCCTTGGCGGCCACGTAGTTGGCGCGCGCCTGTGCGACCGAGGCCTCGAACAGCTGCGGGTCGATCTTGGCGATCAGCTCGCCTTTCTTGACCTTGGAGTTGTAGTCGGCGTACAGCGCGGCGATGCGGCCGGAGACCTGGCTGCCGACCTGCACCGTGACCAGCGCCGACAGCGAGCCGGAGGCGGTCACCTTGGCGACGATCTTCCCCCGGTCGATCGGGCTCGTCTCGTACTTCCACGCCGCCTTCAACTTGGCCTGGTGCTGCCGCCACAACATCACGCCGCCGGCGACCACCACGATACCGACCACGATCCAGAACCCCTTCTTCCTCAGCATGGATCTCCTCGCACGGACGCCGTTCGCACGACACGTCCGTCTCTATCGGCGCGAGCTCCCCCGCACCGCCACGCCCCGTGGCCGGGGCGCCCGTCGCAACGTTCGCTTCACCTGTCTCAACCCGTCTTCGCCGCGGACTCTCCGGCGCGGCCGACCCGATACGCGTCGAGGTTGGCGATGACCTTCTGCAACCCGGCCACGAGCGCGGCCCGCTCGGCCGCCGTCAGGCCGGCCTCCACCGCCGCACGGACCTCGCCGGCGATCGGAAGCAAGCGATCGGCGGTCGCGCGGCCCGACGGCGTCAGCACCACCCGGGAACGCCTGCGGTCCGCCGGATCGGCCCCCGAGTGGACCAGCTTCCGCCGCACCAGAGTCGCCACCACCCGGCACGCGGTCGGCGCGTCCATGCGCAGCCGCTCGGCCACCTCTCCGAGCGAGGAGCCCTCGTCCCTGGCGATCGCCACGAGCATCCAGAACTGCTGTGGCGAGAGGTCGAACTCGCGCACCAGCGCACCCACCGTCTGCTTCATCCGCCGCCTCACGACGGCCACCAGCAACCCGATCGGCTCTTGTGGCACGACCATTCGCCTCCACAATAATTGTCGTATCAATTATTCGCGGAGTCAAGCGTTCCCCTTCCACCCTCCGTATACGCACCGGACGGCGCCCCGGTTACACGCCGCGGCCGCCGCCGAACAGGTCGAGGTGGAGTCGCGGCGAGTAGCGGAACCCGTGCCGCAGGCACAGCCCCGCCACCGCCGCGGCGCGGGCCGCCACTTCGGCCGCGCTGCGACCCTCGGGCATCAGCAGCACCCGGGAGCGCTCCGCGCCGAGACGGT
>JAKAFI010000100.1 GCA_021818005.1 Acidobacteriota bacterium
CGGGCTGCCGGTCGAGAACTTCAGCACCCACCGCGCCAGATACACCGCAAACAACAACCCGAACACCGAAACCCCGATGACCAACATGATCAGCTCACCCGTGCCGTGCATGGCCTCCCCCTCCTTCGCCGACGCCGACCGCCGCGACGCTCACCCTCGTCCTCACCCCGGGCCGGCCGGCCCGGGGCGTCGCACGCCCGCGACCGGCGAATCCGGGGCGTGGGCCGGGGTTGCCCGGCCCACGTCGACTCCGGTTGACCCCGCGTCAGCTCTTGGCCGCGCCGGTGGCGTGGCCGTGCAGCTTGATCTCCACCTTCTGCTCGAGGCTGTCGTAGTACTCCTTGAGGATCGCGATCACCTCGGGCTTGGAGAACTCGGCCGGAACCGGCTTGCCCTCGCTCATCAGCTTGCGCAGCAGCGTGCCGGAGAGGAGCAGGCGCGCGCCGCCCTGGTACTTGCCGTTCTCGTCGATGATCGCCTTGCTCTCGTGCGGGCAGGTCTTCATCGAGGCCATCGTGCCGCACTCGAAGCAGTAGAACGTCCAGTCGAGCGGCAGCGGCTTGAGCGCCAGCGCGTCGGCGGGGATCTCGTGGAAGATTTTCTGCGCGTCGAACGGGCCGTAGTAGTCGCCGACCCCGGCGTGGTCGCGGCCGACGATCAGGTGCGAGCAGCCGTAGTTCTGGCGGAACACCGCGTGCAACAAGGCTTCGCGCGGACCGGCGTAGCGCATGTCGAGCGGGTAGCCGGCCTGGATGCAGCGCTCCTTGCGGAAGTACTTGTTGATCAGGGCGTCGATCGCCTTGACGCGGACGTCGGCCGGGATGTCGCCGGGCTTCAGCTTGCCCACCAGCTGATGGATGTAGACGCCGTCGCAGACCTCGATCGCGATCCACGCCAGGTAGGCGTGCGAGTTGTGCATCGGGTTGCGCAGCTGCAGCGCCGCCACCGTGGTCCAGCCGCGCTCCTCGAACGCCTTGCGCGCCTCGGCCGGGCGCTGGTAGAGGCCCTTGAACTGCGTCGGGAAGTACGACTCCGAGAGGACCTTGACCGGGCCGGCCAGGTTCACCTCGGCCTGCTCCATCACCATCTTGACGCCGGGATGGGCGGGGTCGTTGGTGCGGAAGACCTGCTTGCACTCGTGGTCCTTGTCGATCGCGTACTTCTCGGTGACCTTCATGGTGCCCATGAGCTGGTCGGTCTCCGCCTCGACGAGCGCTACCTCTTCGCCGACGGCGATCGAGTCGGCGAGCGGCTTGGCGGCCGAGAGCGTGATCGGGATCGGCCAGAAGAGGCCCTTCTTGGACGGGAGCTTGTACTCGTCGCAGCAGCCCTTCCAGTCGTCGTGGCCCATGAAGCCGTCGAGCGGGGTGAAGCCGCCGATGCCGAGCATGATCAGGTCGCCGCTCTCGCGGCTGGTGATCGGCACCTTCTTCAGGCGCTTCGCCTTGCCCAGCTCGTCGGCGAGCTCGGCGCCGTCGAGGAGCAGCGGCTTGAGCTGCTTACTTCCGTGCGGGGGAACCAGTTTCGACATGGTGCTCGTCTCCTTTCGTTCCTAAAGCGTTGTCTGAGTGAGACACCTCGGGCGCGCGACGGCGCGGGGCCGCCGCGGCGTTCGCCTGAAACGACGGGGGGGGAGAACAGGCCGGGCTCACGAGCGCGAAGCCTCCGCACCGCCGAGCTGGTGCACCATCGTGAGCGAGCGGTAGAGCATGTGCGCGAACTTGGAGTAGGGGAACGTCAGGAAGAGGCAAAGCACCAGGCCGAGGTGGACGACGTAGACCGCCAGCGCAAACTCGGGCGTCAGGGCGAGCCGCGCCACCTCGCTGAGGACCCCGGTCACGATGACGAGGGCCACGACGGTGAGGAAGTAGTTGTCGAACGCGGTCGCCGCGCCGGCCTTGCGGCCGTCGCCGAGACGGTTGGCCACGAGCACGGTGGCGCCGATCACGAGCAGCACCGCCGACACGTTGCCGAGGACCTTGTACGGGTGCGTGAGCGCCAGCGGCATGGCGAGGTGCTGGACGTAGATGCCGACGATGAGCAGGCCGGAGGTGACGGCGGCGCCGACGAACCCCCAGAGCAGGGTGAGGTGGCCGAACCGGCGCGGCCGGGCCGCGTCGCAGGAGGCGAAGCGCTTGTGGGTGGCGATCTCACTCACCGCCGGGACGACCCCGCCGAAGAACGACACCGGCGGCCCGCCGGCGGCGAGCAGCCCCCAGAAACGGCGGCCGCTGACCCACGCCGCGAGCAGCGCCCAGCCCGCGGCGGGGAAGAACACCGAGTAGATGAGGACGTGGGGCACGAGCTGCTCGTACGCCCAGTGCTGCGGGAGCGCGACGGGGATCGCGAGGTGGCCGGTGGCGGCGAGGAGCGCGACCCAGAACGCGATCGGGAGGCCGACGAGCAACGGCCAGCTCGCACGGGCGGCACCGACCAGCCGGCCGAGGAAGCCGGGGAACGCCAGCTTCTCGATGACCAGGGCGCGGATCGCCTGCACCACGTCGCCGGGCTTGGCGTCGCGGGGACAGCGGACGGTGCAGTCGTTGCACTGGTGGCACAGCCAGACGGCCGGGTCGGCGGCGAGCCGCTCGGCCTGGCCCCACTGCGCCAGGAGCATGAGCCGGCGCGGGAACGGGGCCTCGTCGGGCGCCAGCTCGCAGACGCCGGAGCAGGTCGCGCACTGGAAACAGCGCGAGGCGGTATCGCCGCCGCGGCGGCGCAGCGCCTCGCGGAACTCGTGCGACGGGAGCAGGGTCGGGATCGCAGCCATCGTGCCTCCCTCAGAAACCCTTCATCGGGTTGGGCCCGAGCCCCTCGATCGTGGCGGCGAACTCGTCGAGGACCTCGGGGACGCGGGCGAACTCGTCGTGCGCCAGCTCGACGACGCGGATCCGTTCGGGCTCGAGGGCGAGGCGCTGCAGCGTCTCCTGCACGTTGCCGAGCCTGGTCTGGGCGAGCTGCGAGCCGCGCACGTAGTGGCACTGGTAGTCGTCCCCCGACTTGCAGCCGATCAGGATCACCCCGTCGATGCCGCGCGAGAGGGAGTCGGCGATCCACACGATGTTGGTCGAGCCGAGGCAGCGGATCGGGATCACTCGCACCCACGGGTTCCAGCCGCGCCGCAGCGTGGCGGCGGCATCGAGCGCGGGCAGCGCGTCGTTCTCGCACATCAGGGCGAGGATGCGCGGCTTCTCCTCGACCTCCTCCGGGACGCTCATCGCCTTGATCATGCCGGCCACGGCGTCCACCGAGTAGTCGGGGAACGAGATGATGCGCTCCGGACAGGCGCCCATGCAGATGCCGCAGCGCCGGCAGCGCAGCGCGTTGAGCTGCGGCGTCCCCTTTTCGTCCTCGTTGAGCGTGCCGAACGGGCACTCCTCGGTGCAGCGCTTGCACTGGGTGCAGCGCTGCAGGAAGAAGTCGGGGACCGTGATGTCGCCGGCGCGCGGGTGCACGGCCTCGCCGCGTTCGGCGGCCACGATGCACTGCACCGCCTTCATCGCGGCGCCGGCGCCGTCCTCGGCGGCCGCGGCGGCGTCCATCGGCGCGTGCACCGTGCCGGCGGCGTAGATCCCGGTGCGCCGCGTCTCGTACGGGAAGCAGATGAAGTGGGAGTCGGGGAAACCGTAGCGCAGCGCCGGCAGGTCGGGGCCCTGGCGGTAGTCGAGGTGGAGGATCTCGGTGCCCTGGTGGCTGGCATACTGCGCCGCGACCTTGCGCGCCTCCTCGCGCTGCGTCTCGCTCTCGCCCTTCTCGGCGCGGCGCACGGCGTCGCTGTGAATGCGGATCGCCTCACCGTCCGCCGAGTTGGGCACGAGGCCGAGCGCGAGCACGACGAGGTCGGCCTCGAGGGCCGCGTCCCCGCCGAGCGCCGTGTCGCGCAGCGCCACCTCGAGGCGGCCGTTGCCGCTCACGCTCGCCACCTCGCCGCGGAGGAAGAGCGAGCCGGGCTGCTGCTGCACCGCGAGGAAGAACCGCTCAAGCTGGCCCGGCGTGCGTATGTCGCGGTAGACGACCGCGGTTTCGACCTCGGGGTGGGAGTGGTGGATCGTCGCGATCTGGCGCAGCGTGGCGGAGCAGCAGTCGGCCGAGCAGTACGGCAGGTGGTCGGGGTCGCGCGAGCCGGCGCACTGGATGAACACGATGCGCCGCGGCACGGCGCCGTCCGACGGCCGCTTGAGGCCGCCGGCCGCCAGCATCGCATCGAGCTCCGCCGCGGTGACGACGTTCGGCGAGGCGCCGTAGCCGAGGTGGCCGAGGCGGGTGGCGTCGTACGGTCGCGAGCCGGTCGCCTGGACGATCGCGCCCGCCGTGAGCGCCACCTCGCCCGCGGGGGTCGCCAGCGTGACGTGGAACTGCCCAGGTTGCCCCGTGATCGAGGCCACCGTGGAGCCGGTGAAGATCCGGACCCCGTCGTTCGCGGTGAGTTCGGCGATGAGGCCGGGCAGCGGGTTGGCGTGCAAGGTGTCGTACGGCGGCCCGGCGGGGACGACCTCCGCGAGCGCCGCCAGTGAGCCTCCGGCCGCGGCGGCCTTCTCGACCACGACGACCGGGTGGCCCAGATCGGCCGCGGTGCGCGCCGCGGTCAGACCCGCGAGGCCGCCGCCGACGACCAGCACGGTGCGCTCGATCGCCTCCGCCAGCGGTTTGGCCGCGCCGGCCTTGGCCAGGCGGGCGTAACCCATGCGCAGGAGGTCCTCCGCCAGCGCCTGCGTGTCCTCGTCGCCCGCGGGGTGCGACCACACCACCTGCTCGCGCAGGCTCACGCGCTCGACGGCGTGCCGCGTCGGATCGAACGCGAACGCCTCGACCTTGGCGCGGGCGGAGCACGCCGCCACGAGCGCGCCGCCGACCGTCCCGTCGTCGAGCGCGGCGCGGACCTCGGCGGCGCCCTCGGGGGAGCACAGGCACGGATGGGTGCGGCAGGCGGCGGCGCCGAGCTCCTCGGCGATGGCGGTCAGGCCCTCGAGCTTGAGTGCCTCGCCGATGCCGCAGCCGCTGCAGAGGAAGACACCGAGCCGTTCCATCTACGCGCTCCTTCCCGCCGCGATGCACGCCCGGGCGGCGGCGCCGGTGGCGTCACGCACGCTGGCCGCCACGTCCTCCGGGCGGTGGGCCACGCCGGCGACCGCGAGGCCGGGCCGCTCGACGGCGAAGCCGTCCTCGTCGATGACGGTTGCGAACACGCTCGTGTCTTGCGAGCGCGGGACCATGCCGGTCGCCAGCACGACGAGATCGGCCTCGGCGCGCACGATGCGGCCGGCGTCCACGTCCTCGAGCCGCAGCGCGAGCGCCGCTCCGTTGGGCTCCACCTTGGCGACCTTCCCCTTGACCAGCCGGACGCCGTCCATGGCGGCGACCCGGGTGAGCATCTCCTCGTTGCGTCCCGGCGCGCGGCGGTCGATGTAGTAGATCGTGACCTCCGCGTCGGGGAGCTGCTCCTTGACGTAGATCGCCTGCTTGAGCGAGGCCAGGCAGCACACGGCGGAGCAGTAGGCGAGGTGGTTGACGTCGCGCGACCCGGCGCACTGCACGAACGCGACCCGGCGCGGCGGCTGCGCGTCGGAGGGGCGGAGGATCTTGCCGCCGGTCGGGCCGGCCGGCGCCGCCAGACGCTCCATCTGGACGTTGGAGATCACGTCCGGCGAGCGGCCGCCGCCGAGTTCGGGGAGGCGCTCGAGCGGGTACGGATCCCATCCGGTCGCGAGGACGACCGCGCCGACCGCGAGCGTCTCGGTCCGCTCCACGGCGGCGAGGTCGATCGCCTCGTAGGTGCAGGCGTCGCGGCAGGCGTGACACCCGTCCGGGCAGGCGGCGCGGTCGAGGACGAAGCGCTTCGGCCAGGCGTGGGGGTGGGGGAGGCGGATCGCGGGCACCTCGGCCATGCCGAGGTTGAACGGGTCCTTGACCTTGGCCGGGCAGACGGGGGTGCAGGCGCCGCACGCGGTGCAGCGCTCGGTCACGTACGCCGGCGCGTGGGTGATCGTGACCTCGTAGCCGCCGCCGTCCTCGCGGCAGGCGGTGACGCGGGCGCCGGTGAGGACGCGGACGCGGCGGTTGCGCTCGAGCCGGCGGGTGTTGATCTCCATCCCGCAGGTGGGGGGGCAGAGCTTGGGGAAGTAGTGGTGGTTGCGCAGCACGCGGCCGCCGATGCAGGCGTCGCGCTCGACGAGGACGACGTCGCGGCCGGCCTCGGCGGCCTCGAGGGCGGCCGTGACGCCGGCGATGCCGCCTCCGACGACGAGCAGTGGCCGTGGCGCGGCGGTCATGGCGTCCTCCGCGGTGCGCTGTGCGGCTCCCTCACCTTCAGCGTCGGCTCGGCGAACAGCGCGAAGCGGAGCCAGCGGAAGGCGAAGCGCAGGAGCGCCTCGTCGCTGCTCTCGAGCTCGTGCACGAGCCCCTCCTCGACCTCGAAGCGGCGCAGGAAGCTCGACTCGAGGACGAAGCGGCGGAACGCGTCGAGGTCGTAGCAGGCGGTGTGGAAGAGCTCGATCCGCTTCGGGTCGAGCTGGCGCCCGCCGATGAACCAGGGGTGGGCCACGATGTCGCGGAACCCGGTCTCGAGCTCCTCGCGCTCCTCCACCTTCTGGTCGGCGCGCCAACGCGCCACGGTCCACTCCGAGGCCTCCTCGCGTCCGTGGCAGAACTCGTCCTCGAACAGGACCCACACCGGCTCGGGGTCGGCTCCGGCGCGGGCGGGCGGCAGCGCCATGCCGAGCGGGTACATGCGGCACGCCCATGGGCGGTCGTCGTACACCGTGCAGCCGCGCTCGCCGACGAACGGGCAGCGCCGCGCCTCGTCGTCGCCCATGCGCAGCATCACCACCGGGAGGTGGAGGTCCTTGGTGATCGGCGCCAGGGTGTGCCGGGCGAGGAACTCGCCGGTGCTCAACCCGAGCCTGCGAGCGAGGCGGAGCACGTCGAGCGGGGTCAGCATGATATTGACGTCGGCGCAACACCGGTTGAAGCAAGGCACGCCTGGATGACAGCCGAAGCGAAACGCCTCGCCGTCACCGAGCTGCCGCTTTCCCCGTAGCGCCTCTGGGAGCGCCGCCGCGGTCGAGTTCATATTCCTTCCCCTCCTTGCCCCGGGGCATCGCCGGGGATCACGTCCTCGTCGGGTGAGGCGGCGAGCACGTCATCCTCGATGATGCGATCGCGCAGGGCGGTCCGCGACCAGACCGGGATCGGGGACGCCTGGCCGGTGGCGGGATCGAGGCGGTAGCGGTACGACGAGCGGACGCCGTAGTGCTCCTCCATCCACGCCCAGCCGCGGACGAAGTACGCGCACTCGTCGTTGAAGCACGCGTACTGGAACGTGCCGTCCCACCCGCCGTCGTCGGGGAGGCGGAACGGGGCGAGCGGTTGGCCGCAGTGCGGGCAGGGCGGAACGGCGCTAGAGACCACGATCACCTCGAATGACGAAGGAACCCCGGGCGCCCTGCGGCGCCCGGGGTCGTTCGGACTCATCCCTGCTGGAACATGTGGACGATCGGTTTCTTGCTCATCTCCCACTCGTTGGAGGCGGGGTTGAGCCGGCAGTTGACGAAGCAGTGCCAGTTCTTCTCGTCCATCTTCGGCTTGTCGGAACGGAAGTAGTAGCCGGGCCAGCGCGTCTCCTCGCGGAACATAATCGAGCGGACGTGCGCCTCGGCCTGGTACATGCGGTGGAAGTTCTCCCAGCAGCGCATCAGCTCGTGCAGGTCGGCGGCGGCGAGCTTGGCGGCGTCCTCCTTGAGGAATGCGAGCAGCTCGAGCCCCTTCTTGAGCAGCGCCTCGGAGGTCGTGAACTGCGAGGTCACCCCACCGGCGTACTCGTCCATCAGCTTCTGCAGGCGCATCTGGAACATCTTCGGCCGGATGTAGTTGGGGTTGACGTCGGACTGCGTCGTTGCGCCCTTGAACTGCTGGAACGTCTCGATCGGCTTGAAGACCTCGGCCTTGAGCGCCGCGACCTTGGCGGCGTCGAGCGCGGCCGCCGCCGGCTTCTCCTCGACGATGTAACGGATCGCGGACTTGGCGGCGATGCGGCCCTCGGCGTGCGAGCCGGAGGAGAACTTGTGCGACGAGGCGCCCGAGGCGTCGCCGGCGCAGAACAGGCCGGGCACGGTCGACATGTTCTCGTAGCCCCAGAAGTACTCGGCCGGCGCCAGGTCCTTGGGACCGGACACCCAGGCGCCCGAGGCGCCGGAGTGCGAGCCGATGAAGTACGGCTCGGCGGCGGCGATCTCGGAGGACTTCTCCTCGGGGGCCGTGTTGGTCGCGGCCCACAGGATCGCCTGCGAGATCGTCATGTCGAGGAAGTCTTCCCACGCCTCGGACTCGAGCTCCTTGAGCTTCTTCTTGGCGGCCTTCTCGTCGCCCGAGCTGGTGGCGATCTTCTGGATCGCCTCCTCGGTGCGCATGTAGATCGGGCCCTTGCCCTCCATCACGTCGAGCATGCCGAGGTAGTTGCGGAGGTTCGCCGGGACCGGCTTGACGTGGCCGTACGGCAGCCAGTTGTCGAGCTCGCCCTTGCGCGTCTCCATGTAGTTCTCGTTGATTGCGTTGGTGGCGCGCGACTTGAACAGGAGGAACCAGGCGCCGACCGGGCCGTATGCGTCCTTGAACCGGACCGGGATGAAGCGCACCTCCTGGCAGGTCATCTCGGCGCCGGCCTTGAGCGTGAAGTACGCCGACGCGCCGGCGTTCCACGGCGGATACCAGGCGCGGCCCTGACCTTCACCGGAGGAGCGCGGCTTGAACACGTGCACGGCACCGCCCATGGCGGCGATCACGGCCTTGGCCTTGAACACGTAGAACGTGTTCTCGCGCACCGAGAAGCCGTAGGCGCCGACGCAGCGCTCGCCGTCCATGATCGGGCCGACGATGAAGACGCGCTCGTAGATGTTCTCCTTGCCGAGGGCGTTCTTCGCCGCCTCGGCGACGACCACCTTGTACGACTCGCCGTTGATCATGAGCTGCCAGCGGCCCTCGTGCACGTAGGCGCCCTTCTCGTCCTTCCAGATCGGCAGCCCCCACTTCTCGAACAGGTGCACGGTGGAGTCGACGTGGCGCGCGATGTTGGCGACGAGGTCCTCGCGCGTCACGCCCATGAGGTCGTTGCGCACGTAGTCGACGTAGTCCTTGATCGTGTTCTGCCCGTCCCGCAGGCCGACGTACTGGTTGATCGCCGACAGGCCCATGGCGACCGCGCCGGAGCGGTCCACCGCGGCCTTGTCCACCAGCGTCACCTTGAGGCCGTGCTGCTTGGCCCAGTACGCGGCCTCCACGGCGGCACCGCACGCGGCCATGCCGCCGCCGAGGATGAGGAGATCGGTTTCGACTTCGACGGTCTTGAAGTCAACCATGTCCGCCTTCCTCTCTAGCTCTTGGTCCACACGGCGGGAAGGCCGAGGGATTCGGGTTCGGTGAACAGCGCCGGACCGGCGAGCGCCGGGGCGTTATCCCAGCCTCCGGCTGGTTTGGCCTGTCCCTCCGGCGTGGTCCGGATCGGGAACTTGAACCGCTTCAGGGTGCCGTTGCGGAACTTGACCGTCCACATGATGGAGTCGGTGGAGCGCATCGGGACCACCGAGGCGCCCATCGGGACGAAGTCCGCGTAGCCGCGCACGTCGATCGCCTGGGTCGGGCAGATCTTGACGCAGTTGTAGCACTCCCAGCACATCTCCGGTTCCTGGTTGTACGCCTTCATGGTCTCCTTGTTGAGCACCATGAGGTCGTTGGGACAGATGTACTGGCACGCGGTCTTGTCGAGCGCCTTGCATCCGTCGCACTTTTCCGGATTCACAAAACTGGGCATGTATGTCCTCCTTAGGACTCCGAGGGATCGTTGAGTTGGGGTGGCTTCTCACCACCCGGCGTCGATTCCGCGCGCTCGCTCGTCGCACCACCTCCTCGTCAGTTGTTGGAATCGGAGAAGC
>JAKAFI010000101.1 GCA_021818005.1 Acidobacteriota bacterium
CTCTACCAGCTGAGTTATGCCCGCTCACGCCCGGATGGGCGCGATGAAAGTACCGTGGGGTCGTCGGGCTGTCAAGGCCGCCCGGTCGCTGCCGCTCGTCTGGCCTTGCGGCGGCGCGTCGGACACCCTACGATGCGGTTGCACGCTGGAGGCGACGATGAGGATACCCGTGATCGGTGTGCTGATGGTGCTGCTCGCCGCGACGGCGGCGGCGACGGAGAAGCACGAGGTGATCGAGAAGTCGTACCCCTCCTCGGCCGGCAAGGTCGTTCTCGTGGACGCCGGGCCGCTCGACCTGGCCGTGCGCGCCTCCGACATCTCCGACATCCGCCTCAAAGTGGACATCGTGGTGGACTCCCTCACCGAAGCCAAGGCCGAGGCGTGGCTCGCGGCGCACCGCCCCACGATCGAGGACAAGGACGGCGAGCTGCGGATTACGGCGCCGGACCCAGGGGGCTTGAGCCTGCTCAAGGGCGTGCTCGTGACCCGGGCGCGGATCGAGCTGACGCTGCCGCCGAACGTCCGGCCCGACCTCACCACGTCCTCGGGCTCCCTGCGCGTGGACGGCGAGTTCCCCGAGGTGCGCCCGCTCCGCCTGCGCACCGCGGGCGGCGACAGCGAGCTGACCGGCTGGGCACCGGAGATCGAGGCGCGCTCCACGTCGGGGGATATCACGCTGCGCGCCAGCCGGGCGATCGAGTCGCTCATGGTCCGCACGGCCGGCGGCTCGGTCGAGCTCTCAGGCGGCGCCCGCAACCTGCACTGCGACAGTTCGAGCGGCGACGTCCACATGTCGGGGCTGCTGGGGCCGGCTGTGATCTCGACCACCTCGGGGAACGTCGTCGCCCGCTTCGACGCCCTGGCGCCGGCCGACGTCGTGCGCGTCACGACCACCTCGGGGCGGGTCCGCGTCACCCTGCCGCCGGGCTCGGAACCGGGAGGCGAGCTGATCACGAGCCGGGGCGAGATCCGCTCCTCGTTCGCCGGCGTCACCGACCCGAAGGCGCCGCGCCTCGACCTGTCGGGCAAGGGGCCAATGGTGTACATCACGACGACCTCGTCCCGCATCGAGCTTTACTGAGCGCCCCCGCCCGCGGGCCGGGCCGGCCGCCGGTGCGACGCCTGACCGGCCGGCGAACGCCGAGCGGCGGGCCACGCGCCACGGGCATCGCGCCACGGGCTCGCGCCACGGGCATCTCGCGCCACGGGCATCTTTACCGTGTCCCACACCCGTGGTAGACTCCCGCTCCCGACGGGTGGGGCCGTAGCTCAGTTGGGAGAGCGCTAGAATCGCACTCTAGAGGTCGGGAGTTCGAACCTCCTCGGCTCCACCAAACACGACCGACGACGAACGGGCCGCCGCGAGCGGCCCGAACTTTCCAAGGGCAAAGAATTGCATCCCCGTTGCATCCCTAACCTGGGTGTCCCTCGAGCGCCCCGCAGTCGAGCCGTACGTCCCCGCCCCAGCCAAGGCGACTGTCGCGGCTGAACGGCTGAAGATCTGCGTCGAATCCGATCAGGTGACGTCTTCGGGGAGCCCCGCGGCGCCGCGCAAGGCGATCGCGCGGCGGGTGGCCTCGAGCGCGTCGCGGTGCGGCTCGACACCGGCGAGCTTTGCGCTCTCGAACAGCGTGAAGATCACGGCCGCCACCTCGCCGCGGACCCAATACGCGAAAGTTCGTCCAGTTTCCCGGGGAGGGTCACGGGAGGGGCGCTCGCCTCCGACCGGCACTGGCTGGCGGTGGCGGTCGCGAGTTTGGGGCGCAGATCCTGGCCGCCGCGGGCCCCGTCTACGGGGTATGGAGGTGCTCGCGGCCGCGGGCGCACGACGCCGCCAACGCGTTGGTCGTGCTCTCGGCCGACAGCCGCGTGGTGCACGTGCACCGGTGCGGGGCGGAGCTGCGCGGGATGACGACCGCCGACCTGCGGGTGCCCGAGCCCAGGGAGTACGCCGAGGCTTCTCCGGTACCTTGCTGCATCATCCTGGGAAAATGTGATATTCCAGAATGAAGTATCGCCCCGAGGTCATGACTTCCACGACCTTATTCACATCGTGCAGATAGCGCTGTCTGTCGCGCTCTGTCGGCACCCAAGGGGCTTGCCAGCTGTCAGCCGTCGCGCCCTGTCGATTCTTTGCCTCGATCTTCTCCTCGACATCCTGGCCCTCGTCCTCGCTAACCGGGACACTCGACGGCTCTTCTCCTGTCTCGTCCAAGTGACTGAAGCCGAACCAGGCCAGCAGGAGGTCGTGAAGTCCCCCGAATCTGCCGCCGTGGCTGGCGGATCATCCCACTGCACGAACCGTCGGGATTGCTCATGCCGTTCCTTGAACGCGGTGCGGACCTTCTCCACCAGACGCCGCAAGGCTCACCTTGCGAGCAGCGCCGTGACCCGCGGTATGAGGGCGTCGAGGACCGTATCGAAGGGCGGGAGATCCGGCACGAGCGCACCGAGCGATCGGACCCAGGTCTCGCGCGTCGTGTCGACAAACGCAGCGGGGAAGAAATCCGCTGGTGCACCATACGCGACATCCCGAACGGCGCACTTCCGGCTGAGAAGATCTGGGAAACCCGCAGCGTCGATCGTCGCGCCCGGTTCCCTGAGGATGCGCCAGAGGTCATAGTAGTCGCGCGGCCGCGAGCGGGTCCAGCGTCGGCGGGCGTTTCCGGCGACGCACTGGAGCACGGCGCGAAGCTTCTCCGCGACGATCTCGTCGAGGCGGTAGACCGCGAGCGTCCCCGGGACCGCCTCGTTGTAGCCGTGGAGGATGGGGCGGTGATCGGGCGGGAGGACCACGGGCTCGTCCGCGGTGATCTCCAATTTCACGATGCACAGCGGCCTGCGCTGCCACGGGTACTGCACCCGGAGGTCGAACGCCTCCTGGCCCGTCGGATGCGGGTCACGGTGCTCCTGGCGCTCGACGGTGATTACGAACGGGCCGCGTGCGCTCAGGGTCGCAAGTGTTCGCCCCGCGACGCCACGGAGCGTCGCTTCAAGTGCTGGGCCTGACGGCGCGCCCAGCGCGGTGAAGTCGAGATCCTCCGAGAAGCGGTAGTCGCCGAAGTAGAGCTTCTTCAGCGCCGTGCCGCCCTTGAAGACGAGGGTATCGGCGAGCGTCGGCTCGGCAGCGACGGCGCCGAGGACGTGGCCGATGGCGTAGTCCTTCATGAGCACTTCGACGCCGACGCCCAGACGTCGCGCCTCTGCCCGTAGGAGCTTCTCGAGCGGCGTCATCGGCGCACCGGGGACGCGAGGTTGTCCTGGAGCTTCCAGCGCGCGATGACGGGACCCTTCGCCTCGCGCGCAGGGTCGAGGAGCTGGATCGCCCGGACCGGAACCGCGAGGAGCGGCGTCGTGACGCTCTCCTCGACCCCGAGGGTCTCCAGCGCCCACCCGAGGCGCTTCGCGACCGCTGCGACGCGTAACTCTACGGCGTAGCGGACGAGCTTCGGGAGGTCGAGTGACGCGCGGTGCTCTTCGAGGACGCCCATCGCTGCGCCGAAGTCCATCGCTCGTGTCGGCGGCACGAAGAGGTCGAGGACGGTGCGCTCGCGGTCCGTCATCGGCACCCGCGTCTCGGCGTCCACCCAGACGTCAGTGATGCCGAAGTACCGCGCAGCGGTCACCTGCGTGTAGGTGATGGCGAGGCCACCCACGAGCCAGCGATGCGGGCCCGCGTCCTGTCGATCGCTCCGGCGCATACTCGGCGTCATGACCTTCCGTGTCGTCATGCATGTGACGCCGCGCGGCACCTGCTCGGTGAGCCCGTGGAAGCTGAGTGCCGACCAGCCGGCGATGGCAGACGGCTGGACGAGCGCGGTCGCGACGGCGAAATCATGCGGCGCTCTTCCTCCAGGAGCACGATCCGTGAGGGCGTAGAGGCCCCGTCGGAGTCGGCGGACCCAGCTGCTGCCTGCGAGCCGCGCCACGATGATGTTCACCTGCAGGCGAGGGATGCCAAGCGCGAGGCCCGAAGCGTGCGCCTCTGCGGTCGTGAAGACGAGGTGGCCGCCAGACACAAGGGCTTCCACGAGCTTCAGGCCCTTGGTCCGAACGTACGTCTCTGGATTGCGGCGCTTGGTGATCATATGAATCGACCCACGTCAATATACCCTCGGTATATCAACGTGGCAAGAATCATATTGTCCGAACGGTACCTCCAGGGACCAGCCATCATGCTAACATTAAGTACGCTTGGGCGCGAGGCTCCTGTCGGACAGGCTCCTGTCGGACGGGCTGGGAATGAGTTGCGCCATGGACGGACAGACAATGCAGTACGGTGTGCGAAAAGCGCCTACAAGTATCGTCTCGAGAACCAAGAGGTCCGTGCGCAGCGTCTCGATCAGGAGCTTGAGAGTTTCCACCTTTTCCATTCGCACCTCCAAGGCACGGCGTGCGGGTCATTGGAGGATCATGTCATCACGCCCACCACGGCGTGTGTCACCCCGCCCTGGTTGTCAGCGAACAAGGTCATCCACCACGGTCCAGGTTGACATTGCTTCCTAGACTTCCTGCACCGCCGCAATCATCATTGTTTGTGCACATGGGTCGCAGTTGCCCATCCACATTTCCATCCACCGACCGGGTACCCATTGGTCTCCGATAGGCTCCCGAGGGGCACACGGTTCGCCTGTTGGAACAGCTCATGAGCATTTACCCCACAGTATCCTAGGCTCCACGCGTTACCACCAATCGCCCCTCGTCTCCGAGAGTCTCCGAGAGTCACTCAGGGCCCCTTTTCACCATCGCACTCTAGAGGTCGGGAGTTCGAACCTCCTCGGCTCCACCAACCCACTCGGCAGCGCTGCAGGCTTCCAGCCGGTGGCCCTTCTTCTTCGCGCACGCCGTGGCGGCGCCGGACGCCTCGGCTCGGCCGCGCCCGCCGCTACGGTGCGCTCACCGAGCGTCCGCGAGAGCGCGCCGGAGTTCCTCCGCGAGGACTGCGATCGGGAACGGCTTCTGCAGGAAGTGCACCGCCCCGACCTGCACCTGCCCGCGCAGCGCCTCGTCCTGGGGATAACCCGACATCAGGATCACGCCCAGCCCTGGCCAGCGGTCGAGGAGTCCGGCGCGCAGCTCCATCCCCGAGATCCCCGGCAGCATGAGGTCGGTGAGGAGCAGGTCGAAACCGGGCCGGTCCGCCAGCGCACCCGCCTCCTCGCCGCTCGCCACCGCCACCACTCCATAGCCGAGCGTCTCGAGGATCTCCCGGAGCGCGTTCCGGGCGGCCGGCTCGTCCTCTACGATGAGGACGCGCTCGCCGCGGCCGCGCTCGAACTCGGTCCCGGCGGGCTGCGCCCCCGGCGCGCCGCCTGGAGCGCTCGCCATATGCGGCAGCTTGACGTGGAACACGGACCCGACCCCGGCGCGGCTGCTCACCTCGACCGACCCGCCGAGCCGGGTGACGATCCCGTGCACGACCGCAAGGCCCAACCCGGTTCCCTTCCCCGCGCCTTTCGTCGTGAAGAACGGCTCGAAGATCCGGTGGCGGATCTCCACGGGAACCCCGTGGCCGGTGTCCTCGACGCTGAGTTGGACCCAGTCGCCGCCGCCGGCCGTGCGCAGGGTGATTTGCCCGCCCTGGGGCATCGCGTCGGAGGCGTTGACGGCCAGGTTCATGATGACCTGGTTGAGCTGCCCACGGTCGATCTCCACCGGCAAGCGCCCGGCCGCCAGCACAACCTCGAGCGTGATGTTCTCCCGCAGCAGGCGGCGCAGCAGCGTCTCGCCTTCGAGTACCGCGGCGTTGAGGTCGAGCAACTCGGGGCGGACGGCCTCCTGGCGCGAGAACAGCAGCAACTGCTGCGTCAGGCGCGAGCCGTGCTTGATGTGGTCCTCGAGCTCGTTCAGACGCTCGAGCCGGCGCTCGGCTCCGCCACCCTCGAGCCGGATCAGATGCGACAGGGAGAGCATCGCCTGCAGGAGGTTGTTGAAGTCGTGCGCCACACCGCCGGCCAGGTTGCCGATGGCTTCCATCTTCTGCGCCTGCAGCAGGTGCTCCTCCATCCGCTTGCGGCCCGTGATGTCGGCGGCGTGCCCCACGACGTAGGTCTGGTCACCGATCGTGGACCGCCGCCCGCCAAGGAGGAAGACGCGCACCTCGCCGGTGGCGTCCACCACTTTGATCTCGGCTTCCGACTGGCCGGCCTCGAGCGCTTCGCGGATCATGCGGGTGAGGTTGGAGCGGTTTCTCGCGCCGACGAGAAGGAGGGGGTCCAAACCGTTGAGCTCAGTGGCCGACCGGCCGGTGAGCGTCTCCATCATCCGGTTCCAGCGCACCAGCCGGCCGCGCCCGTCGAGGACGTAGAACACACCGGGCAAGCTGTCCATGACGGCGTCCGTGAACTCTTTCTCCTGCTGCAGTGCGTGCTCGGCGCGGCGCCGCTCGGTCACGTCACGCGCCACCCCCAGGGTCCCGACGACACGGCCGCTGCCGTCGTGGAGCCCGACCTTCTTGACGTGAAAGACGTACTCCCCGCCGGACCGCTGCTCGCTGAACTCGCCCTGGAAGCTGCCGTCGTGCATCGCGGCCTCGTCGCTGGCGCGGACCCTGTTCACGTCGTCGCTCCCGAGGACCTCGTCGGTCGCTCCGACGACCTCCTCGCGCCGGACGCCCCAGAAGCGGAGGAACCCGTCGTTGACCGTGAGGTACCGCCCACCGGCGTCCTTGATCCACGTCACGTCGGGCGAGGCCTCCAGGAAGTGAGCCCACTGCGTCTGGGCTTGCCGCAGCGAGGCGTTCGCGCCTTCGAGCTCGGCCGTGCGCCGCTGCACGCGATCCTCGACCTCGGCAAGCGCCCGTCCGAGCGCCTCGTTCGCCGTCTGCCTCTCGCTCAGTACCGCCGCGAGAAGCATCGCCGTGACCGCCACGACGCCCAGGAACGCCTGGAGCGACAGTAGGTTGGCGGCCGGCGTGGAGACGGCGAACGGACCGACGCCGGCATCGGTCATCACGATGCCGAGCGACGAGATGAGCACGATCGCGGCCGTCGTTCCGCGCTGGCCGAAGCGCAGGGCCGCCCACACCAGCGGGGGGGCGATGAGGTACGGCTGGTGGAAGTTGCCTTTGAACACGACCAAGGTGATCACCACCAGCATCAGCGCCAGCGCGCCACCCTCGGCGAGACGCCGGATCGAGGCTGGGCCACTCCTCCGCCAACTCGCGAAGGTCAGAATCGCCGGCGTCAGCAACAGGACGCTGATCGCGTCCAAGAGCCACCAGCTTGCCCAGAGTGTCGCCGCCCGGTGCAGCGGTACCACAGCGAAAACCATGTGTGTGGCGACGCCAGTCGTGGCACCCACCATCGTCGCGAGGAACGCCCCGGCCACGGTCAGACCGAGCACGTCCCTGGCCCGCTGCATGTCGTTGCGAAACCCGACGAAGCGTCTGAGAAGCCACACCGCCAACAGCGCCTGCCCGGTGTTGCCGGCCGCCAGCAGGAAGATTGACGGCGAGGCGAACCCGGCGGCCATGCTCGAGGCGACATCGCCGATGACGATCCCCGGCCAGAGGCGGTAGCCGCCGAGCAGGAGCGCCGCGAGAGCGATCCCGGTGGGCGGCCACACGGCGTTCACCGCGGGCCCGATGTGGGCGAGCCAGAAGCCCAGCCGGGCGCCTGCGAAGTAGGTGACGGCGAGCGCCACGACACCGGCGACGTCACGCGGTTCGAAGCGCCGCTTCATTGGGATCAGTGTAACGCTACCCTGGGGGACGGAATCCCCGGCGCGGTTACGACGGGCCGGGCGCCGGGCCGTCACCCCTTCCTGCTCCGAAGCCGGCCGGCGACACGGCCTCGTCCGGGTAGCGGATCGGCGTGCCGCGGATAACCTCCCGCGGCTCGAGGTGAGCGAAGTCATAGCGGAAAGCTCCGTGCCCGCCCTGGCGCGCCGCCGTGACACGTTGCAGGAAGTAGAACTCGCCTCGGTATTCGATCACCTGACTCGTCGACCACGGCTTCCGCCGGCTGGCGAGCACGGTCAGCGCCACCGGCGAGCCCTCCCAGGCGATGACCTCGTCGGGGCGCTCGGGCCCCAGCCGCCTCGCCAGCCGCGCCCGCTCGCGGCCTCGGCTCGCCGCCCCGACCAGGCGCCACGGCAGCGCCACCAGCCCGATCCCGAGCATCCGCCGCGAGAGCGCGGCGTCGAGCGCGCGCACGATCCCTTCAGCGAAGCAGTACATCGTCAGCCACGCGACCGGCGTCAGCAGATAGCTCAGGTAGCCGAGCGCCCCCACCCCGAAGAAGTCGCCGTAGGTGAGCGTGGGCCGGTGCACCACGTACGTCCAGCCGGCCCCCCGGTTGAAGCCGGCGACGTAGCGCAGGAGCCCCACCACGAACAGCGTCGCCGAGGCGAGCGCCTCGAACCAGCCGGAGGCGACGTGGGCCGCCGGCGAGGCGTACTCGGCCGCCCACCCATCCCGCTTCGCCCGCTCGGGGATGGCGCTCACCGCCAGAGCGGCGAGAGCGAACTCGACCGAGCCACGGAAACCCCGCGTCGCCGAAGGCACGCCGCCTGTATACGCGTCGCGCCCGCGCCGGTCAAACCGGGGCTCGGGGCTCGGGGCTCGGGGCTCGGAGAAACGACGAGGCGGGTCGTGGGTGGCCGGAACGTGCAGGCAGTCGGGCCGAGGAGCAGAAGAAAAAGACCATTTTGACGCCCCTCTGCTCCCCTGCTCCGCTGCCCGTCGTCCCTTTGCCCTTTACCCTCTTCCCTTTGACGCCTCTACCTCTTCACTCTTCACTCTGAACTCTTCACTCCTCCGCTCCTTCGACACGACGCCTACACGCCGGAGCGGTTCTCGTACGCCGGGCGCTGCGGCACCACCGGCGGGTGCTCCTCGAGCAGGCGCGTGACCTCCTCGATCGCCCGGTCGAGCTGCGGGTCGCCGCCGTCCCACATCTTCGCCGGATCGTCCACCACCCGGATGTCCGGGTCGACGCCGTGCCCCTCGACGATCCACTTCCCCTCGGTCGAGTAGATGCCGAACGTCGGCACCGTGACCGAGCCGCCGTCGATCAGAGGCGGGGCGCCCGAGATCCCGATCAGCCCGCCCCAGGTGCGCATCCCGACCAGCGGCCCGAGGTGCGCCATGCGGAAGTAGAGCGGGAACGCGTCGCCGCCGGAGCCGCTCCAGCCGTTGATGAGCATCACCTTCGGGCCCGGGATCGCGGCCGGCGGCCACTGCCAGTCCTTGCCGTCGCGCACGGCCCAGAAGTTGGTGATCGGGCGGTTGAGCAACTCGATGAAGCGGTCGGGGATCTGACCGCCGGAGTTGAACCGCTCGTCGACGATCAGGCCGTCCTTGCCGAGCTGGCCCATGAACTGGCGGTACAGCTCGTCCTGCCCGCCCCGGCCGGTGTCGGGCACGTAGATGTAGCCGACCCGCCCGCCGGTCGCCTTCTCGACCTTCATCCGGTTGCCGTCGATCCACGCCAGGTTGCGCAGCCGGGCCTCGCTCTTCATCGTCTTGACGAGCACCTGCCTGGCCCCGGCCGTGGTCGGCTTGTCGTTGACGGTGAGCATCACGTCCTTGTCCGCCAGGCCGTCGAACGCCGCCCAGGGATCCTGCCTGACGTCCACCGGCGCACCGTTGACCGAGAGCAGGTAATCGCCTTCCTTGACGTTCACGCCGGGCGCGCCCAGCGGCGAGCGGTCCTCGACGTCCCACGGCGCCCCGTGGTAGATCTTCGTGATCCGGTACGCCCCGTTCTCGAGCGCGAAGTCCGCCCCCAGCATCCCGACGCCGCGCCGCGCCGGCTTCTCGACGTCGCCGCCGCCGCGGTACGTGTGCGACGAGTTGAGCTCGGCGATGAGCTCGCCGATGACGAAGTTCACGTCGTCGCGGGTCGCGCAGGCGTCGAGCAGCGCGCCGTAAGATCG
>JAKAFI010000102.1 GCA_021818005.1 Acidobacteriota bacterium
GCGCCGCCGTGGTCGGGGACACCGTCGGCGACCCGTTCAAGGACACCGCCGGCCCCTCCCTCCACGTCCTCATCAAGCTCCTCTCCACCATCACCCTCGTCCTCGCCCCACTGTTCATCTGAGGACGAGCGACTCCGAGAGCGTCCCCGCGGCCACGCGGGGACGCTCCTCTTTTCGGTCCTCAGCGGACGAGGAGCGGCGGAATGTGCACGGCGAGCGCGTACGCCAGCGCGCTCCCCAGCAGGACGGCGACCGGGTGCACCCGCCAGCGCAGGACCACGAGGATGCCGGCGAGCGCCAGGCCCCACGCTGCAACGCCTGGGAGACCAGCGCGCCCGAGCGACAGTGCGGCGCTGACCAGCAGGCCGACCACGGCGGGGCGCACGCCGGCGAGGAAGCCGGCGACGATCTGGTTCTTGCCGAACTTCCCTAACGCGTGGCCGGCGCCGATCGCGAGCAGACCGGGGGGCAGGAAGACCATCCCGGTGGCGAGCGTCGCGCCGATCAGCCCGGCCACCCGGTAGCCGATGAACGTGGCGCTGATCACGACCGGGCCCGGCGTGATCTGGCCGAGCGCGATCGCGTCGGAGAACTCCCGCGGTGCCAGCCAGGCGTGGTGCAGCACCACCTCCTGCTCGATGAACGGGATCATCACGAAGCCGCCGCCGAACGTTGCCGCGCCGATGCGCAGGAAGACGCCGGCCAGCGCCGCCACGGTACCGAAGGTCGCCCCGCGCACTAGGCCGACCACAAGCCACGCGGGCAGCGCGCCCGGGACCCAGCGGCTCCAACCGGACGTCCGGGAAAAGATGCCGACCAGGCCCGCCAACAGCACGGCCTCGAGCACCCCTACCCAGTTCATCGCCACCAGCACGAACGCGCCGGCAGCGATGAGCACATCCAGCCGCTTGCGAATCGCGCCGGCGCGCCCCAGATCGACCGCCGTGCCCACGACCAGGGCCACGACCGCGGCCGCCATCCCGACGAGCGCGGCGTCCATCATCGGCAGGTAGCGGAACGCCGGGTAGGTGGCCGCGAACGCGAGCATCATCAGGAACGACGGCCACACGAACGCCCAACCGGCGACGAACCCCGACCACCAGCCGCCGAGGCGGGTGCCGAGGATCGTCAGAGCGTTGACCGAGACCGCTCCCGGAAGCGCTTGCGCCATGGCGGCGATCTCGGCGAACTCGGTGTCGTTGAGGACACCCCGGCGCTCGACGAACTCGCGGCGGATGAGCGAGAGGACGGCGAGGCCGCCGCCGAACCCCACGGTCCCGAGCTTCACGCCGGTCAGGAGCAGTTCGATCCAGCTCACCGGGTCAGTCTAGCGTGACCGTCGTCAGCGAACCGGAGCGGGCGACGGGCTCGACGCGGCCTCCCCCAGCGTCCCCGCGACCCACTCGAGGTTGGTGAGGGCCACGCGGTAGTCGCGCTCGGCGCCGGCCAGGTTGCCGCGGGCACGGCTCAGGTTGAGCTGGGCGTCGTCGACCTCGAGCGTGGTCTTGACGCCGAACTCGAAGCCGGTTTCGGCCATCCCGAGCAGCCGTTCCGCTTGCGCCACGGTGCCCGAGAGCGCACGCACGATCTCGGCGGCCCGCGCCGCCGCGTCCACCGCCGCACGCACCTCGAGCGCAATCCCGTCGCGGAGCTGTGCCTCGGCGAGGTCGGCGGTGCGCAGGTCGCTGTTGGCCTGCGCCACCAGCGCCCGGGTCTTGAACCCGTCGAAGAACGGGAACGAGAACACCACCCCTGCGCTCCACGTCCGGCCGCGCGAGCTCTGGTCGAGAATGCCGAGCGTCCTGACGCCGTACGACGCCTGCAGGTCGAGGCGGGGGCGGTCGCCGGCACCGTTGATCTTCACCAGCTCGCGGCGCACCCGCCGCATGTGCTCGCTCTCGGCGAGCTCCGGCCGGTGCGCCAGCGCCGAGGCGAGCACGTCGTCGTACCTCGGCGGCTCGGCAACTGCGGTCGCCAGAGCGCCCTCCGCGTCCACCTCACCCTCCTCGGCGAGCAGGAACGCGAGACGCTGGCGCGCCGTCCTCACCTGGTTGGCCGAGTTAATCGCGTCGGGCCTGGCGTTCGCGAGTGCCACCTCGGCGGCGAGCACGTCGTAGTCGGTCGCGGTGCCGAGCGCGTACCGTTTCCGAGCCTCCTCGAGGTGACGCTCGCGCTGCTCCACCGTATGCGCCGCGATCGCAGCGAGCTTGCGGGCGAGCAGCACGTCGCAGAACGCGGCCGTGACGTCGCGCCGGACCGCCTGCTGGAAACGCCGCAGCTGGTCGTCGCCGGTGGCGAGCGCCCACTTGGCGCCGCGGATCGCCGCGCCGACCTGTCCCCAGGTGAACAGCGCCTGGTTGAGAGAAACCGACGCCGACCGCACGTCCTGCTGGAAAGCGATCAGCGCCTGGAACTCAGCCGGGAAGCCCTTGTAGAAATCCTGCGAGCTCGCGTCGTAGTTGCGCCACGACGAGGCGTTCAGGGCCAGGTGTGGGAACGCGGCGGCCCGCTCCTGCACGTAGCGCGCCTCGAGGTAGCGCCGGTACTCCTCCGCCTTCTTCACGTCGTAGTTCTTCTCTGCGGCGATCGCCAGCGCCTGGTCCAGAGTGAGAGACCGGGGTCCGGGGCCCGGGGTCCGGGGTCCGGAAGACTCGCTCGCGTCACCCGTCTGGTCCGGGACCGGCTCGGCGGTCTGCGCGAGCGCAGGGGGCGCGACCAGGGCACCGATGATCGCGACGGCGAGGACCGCCGCGGCGGCAGAGTGGCCGCCGCGCGTTGCGCCCGCCATGCGGCGGTGCAGCCAGGCGGCGAGGTCGTCGAGGATCGTATAGACGACCGGCACCACGATGAGCGTGAGCAGCGTCGAGGTGATGAGGCCGCCGACCACCGCGCGCGCCATCGGGGCGCGGAACTCGGCGCCCTTGCCGAGGGCGAAGAAGAGCGGCAGCATGCCGAAGATCATCGCCGACGTGGTCATCATGATCGGGCGCAACCGCGTGCGCCCGGCGGTGATCAGCGCCTCGCGCCGTCCCATGCCGCGGCCGCGCAGCACCTTGGTGAAGTCCACGAGCAGGATCGCGTTCTTGGTCACCAGGCCCATCAGCATGATGAGGCCGATGAGCGACATGATGCTGATCGTGTCGCCGGTGATCAGGAGCATCCCGGCCATGCCGACGACCGCCAGCGGGAGCGACAGCATGATCGCGAGCGGGTCGATGAACGACTCGAACTGCGCCGCGAGGATCAGGTACACGAAGATGATCGCGAGGAACAACGCCTCGCCCATGTAGCCGAACGACTCCACCATCATCTCGGTGTCGCCCTGCATGACGAGCTTGTAGCCGGGCGCCAGCTTGACGCGGCCGGCGACCTCCATCGCCTTCTCGCCCGCGGTGCCGAGCGGCAGGTTGTCGAGGTTGGCGTCGATCACGACCTGGCGGGTGAGGTCGCGGCGGCTGATCTCCGCCGGCGAGACCGCGCGCGTGAAGGTCACGAGGTCGGCGAGCGGCACGAGCGCCGGGCCGGTCTTGCCCGGGACCGAGATCCGCAGGTCGCCGACCTGGGTGACGTCCTGCCGCAGCGCCGCCGGCAGGCGCAGCCGCACGTCGACGGCCTCGCCGGTCTCGTCCTCGTAGGTGGAGACCGCCTCGCCCCCGACCAGGACGCCGACCGTGTTCGCCACGGCGCTGGTGCCCAGGCCGGCCGCGGCCGCCCGCTGCCGGTCCACCGCCAGGCGGTACTCGGGCAGGTCCTGTTCCATCGTCGCCTCGAGGTCCACGATGCCGGGCACCGTGTACAGCTCCTTCTTGATCTCGCCGGCGTAGCGCTTGAGCGTCGGGATGTCGTCGCCGCGGACGGCGATCTGCAGCGGCTTCTGGAAGGCGTCGGGGTCCTCCTGCACCGAGAGCTCGATGCCGGGGATCCGCTCGAGGCGCGTGCGCTCCTCGCTGAGGAACTGCTTCAGGCCCGTCTTGCGCTCGCTGCGGTCGACGAGCTTGACGAACACCATGGCGTTGCGGACGGTGTCCGCGTCGCCGGCGCCGATCGAGGCGTACGTGTAGACCACCTCCTTGCGCTCGGCGAGGGCCCTGAGCACCTCCTCGAGGCGCGAGCGGGTCTCGACGATCGAGGAGCCGGGGGCGCTCTTGAAGCGGACGACGAACTCCCCCTGGTCCATCGGCGTCATGAACTCGGACTGTAGGGCCGCGAACACCGCGAGGCCGGCCGCGAAGGCGAGGGTGGCCAGGCCGAGCACGACGGCGCGGTGGTCGAGGGACCAGCCGACGACCCCCTTGTAGCGGTCCGCGGTGCGTTCAAATCCGGCGTTGAAGCGGTCGAGGGCGCGCTGCACGAAGTTGCGTTTGCCCTTGCGCTCGATGTCGGGGTCGAACCAGCGCGACGAGAGCATCGGGTCGAGCGTGAACGAGACGAACAGCGACACGAGCACCGCGAACGCCACCGTGAGGCCGAACTGGAAGAAGAAGCGGCCGATGATCCCCTTCATGAACGCGACCGGGACGAACACCGCGATGATCGACATCGAGGTCGCCAGCACCGCGAGGCCGATCTCGCTGGTGCCGTTGCGGGCGGCGGTGAAATGGTCCTCGCCGTGCTCGAGGTGGCGGACGATGTTCTCCCGCACGACGATCGCGTCGTCGATGAGCAGCCCGATCGCGAGCGACAGCGCCATGAGCGTCAACGTGTTGAGCGTCATGTTGAGGAAGTACATGACGATGAACGACGAGATCACGGAGATCGGCAGGGTCAGGCCGGTGATCACCGTGGAGCGCCACGAGTTCAAGAAACAGAAGACGATGACGATCGTCAGGAGGCCGCCGAGCACGAGGGTGGTTTGGACGTCCCTCACCGAGTCGCGGATGAACACCGAGCTGTCGCGCACGATCTGGATCTCAGTTCCCGCCGGCAGCTCGGGCGCAAGCTCGGCGACCGTCTTCTTCACCGCGTCCACGACCGCGACGGTGTTGGCCTTGGTCTGCTTGGTGATGTCGATGGCGACCGCCGGCTCGCCGTTGATCAGGGCGAGCGAGCGCTGTTCCTCGACGGTGTCGGCCACGGTCGCGACGTCGCCGAGGGTGATCGGCTGGCCGCCGCGACGTGCGATCACCATCGCCGGGTAGGAATCCACGTTGCCGGGCTTCCCCGACACCCGCAGCGGCATCTCGGTGCCGCCCCGGTTGAGGCGGCCGAGCGGCGTGTTGACGTTCTCCGAGCGCAGGCCCGCGACGACCTCGTCCACGCCCATGCCGAGAGCTTCGAGCCGCACGGGGTCGAGGTAGACCGCCACCTCGCGCTTCGACGCCCCGACGAGCTTGGCCTTGGCGACGCCGGCAACGCTCTCGAGGCGGCGTTTGATCTTGCGGTCGGCCAGGGTGGTCAGGTCGCGCGGGTTGAGCACCTTCGAGCGCACCGCGAGGGAAATGACCGGCATCGCGCCGAAGTCGAACTTCTGGATGACCGGCTCTTTCATGCCCTCCGGCAGCTCGCGGCGGATCGCGTTGATCTTGGCCCGCGCCTCCTGCGAGACGTCGTTGATCTTGACCTCGAGCTGGAACTCGACGATGACGCTCGAGAGGCCCTCGCGCGAGACCGACTGCACGTGCTTGACGCCGGAGATCGGGTTGACGGCCTCCTCGATCCGCTTGGTCACCTCGCGCTCGACGGTCTCGGGCGACGCGCCGGGAAACTCGGTGGTGATCGAAAGCACCGGGATCTCCACGTCGGGCATCATGTCGATCGCGAGCCGGCGGAACGAGAACACGCCGAGCGTCACGAGCGCGAGGATCATCACGGTGGCGAGAACGGGCCGCTTGATCGAAAGGTTGGAGAGGAACATGGCCTACGCCCCCTGCGGCGCCGAGACCAGCACCCGGTCGCCGGGCCGCAGGTTGAAGCCGCCGCGGACGACGACCTTTTCGCCGGCGGTGAGGCCCTCGACCACCTCCACGTTGTCGGCCGTAGTCTCGCCGGTCTTGACGGTGCGGCGCTCGGCGGTGTCGCCGGTGACGACGAACACCTCGCCAGTGCCGCGCTCGACGTCCCACGACAGCAGCGCGGCGCGCGGGATCTGCAGCACGCCGGTGCGCTCTCCCGTCGCGATGCGGCCCTTGACGAACGTCCCGCCGCGCAGCTCGCCGCCCTGGTTCGGGACCTCCACCATCAGCCTGACCGTCCGACTCGCGGCGTCCGCCGCCGGGTTGATGTGCGAAACACGGCCGGAGAACGTCTTCCCCGGATAGGCGTCGACGGTGAAGTCGAGCTTCTGCCCAACCGCGATCGCGGCCGAGCGCGCCGAGGGCACGCTCACCGTGAGGTCGAGCACGCGGTTGTCCACGATGCGGAACATCGGCTCGCCGCTGCCCATGTTCTCGACCCGGTCGCCGACGCTGACCGTCCGCAGCGCCACGGTTCCTGCCATCGGGGCCCGAATGACCGCCTTGGCGAGGCGGGTTTCGGCGACCCCCAGCTCCGCCGCCGCTGCCTGCGCGGCCGCGGCCGCCGCCTCGGACGCGGAGCGCGCGTCGTCGAGGGCTTGCTGCGTGACGAGACCGTGGTCCTTGAGCTTCACCGCGCGCTCCAGCTCGCGCTTGGCCCGAGTGGCCGCCACGTCGGCTTGCAGCGCCATCGCGGCCGCGGCGCGACGGGTGGCTTCCGCATCGCGGGTGTCGAGCCGCGCGAGCGGCGCGCCCTTGTCCACGTGCACCCATTGCGTCACGTACACCTCGGTGACGATGGCCGTGAACTCCGACTTCACGTCGGCGAAATACTTCGGCTCGAGCGTTCCAACGACATCGATCGCCTGGGCCAGGGTCGTGGGCGCGGCGCTCGCCAGCTCCACCGCCACCGCCGGTTTGCCGCCGAGCGCGTCCTGGCCCTCGCCGCTCTTCGAGCAGCCGGACAGCGCCAGCGCCACGATCACGGTTGCGGTTGCCGCCTTGAGCATCGTTCTCATCGCGAAGACTCCTTTGTCGAGCCGGTCACAACGCCGTCGAACACCACCTGGACGAGACGGGCAAGGCGCGTGCGTCCGAACTCCGCCTCGGGGTGGCACAGGCTCATCCCACGCGCGACCTCGAACGGCCCGACGAGTACCCACGCCACGTCCTCGGGATCGCCGGGGCGCAACTCTCCCGCCGCCATCCCCTCCCGCACCAGGCCGGTTAACGTCTCGATGAAACGCTGGTGGATCGTTTCGAAGTCGAAAAACGGCGCCCCCTGCGGGGGCCCGTAGTAGATGGCGTCGATCACACGCATCACGTCGAGGTGCTGGAGCACGAGGTCGAACATCCGGTCGAGGAAGCCCGCGATGCGGGCTCGCGACGTCCCCGGCTCGTCCACCGCCGCCGCCGCCGTCGCCTCGAACTCGGCCACCGCTTCCCGCATCATCGCCAGGAAGATCCCTTCCTTGTTGCCGAAGTGGTAGTAGAGAACCGGCTTGGTCACGCCGGCCGCGGTCACGATCTCACGCACGGTCGTGGCCGCGTACCCCTTGCGGGCGAACAGGGCGATGGCCGCGGTCATCAACCGCCCCCTCGCGCTGTTCTCGTGGTGGATCGGCGCCCCCGCGGGGCGCACGTGCGGCTGGCTCATCTCGACCTCCGACACGGTGTGGCCGGACCGGCCCGTCTGTGCTCACGGGCACTACCGAGCGGTAAGTATACCTTGGTTGAAGCACCTGTCAATGCGGTTGTCGCCGTTCGCTCCACGAGTTCGCGCCCGGGGCAGTGCCCGCCCGACGCGGCCGCCGTGGCCCGCCGCGACACCGGTCGCCCCCCGCCGAACGCCGCGGCGCCGCAGCTCCGGATGCCTTCGGCGCGCGCCAACCGGAGACCGCACCACGTGGCGGCCGCGCCGATCGACGGCTTCGCTATACTCGCGCCGCATGGGCCAGGTGTGGATCACCGGCATCGGGCTGGTCACCGCCCTGGGGCCGGACCGCGAGACGACCTGGCGGCGCCTCGCGCTGGGCGAGAGCGGGATCGGGCCGCTGACGCTGTTCGACCCGGCCGGGTTCCGTACCGACATCGCCGCACAGGCGCCGGCCCCCGGCCGAGTGGCGTCGCTGCCAACCACGGCCTACCGCCACGCCGGCCGCGCCAGCGCGTTCGGGCTCGCGGCGACCGCCGCGGCGCTGGCGGACGCGGGCCTCGCGTCCTCGGCGCTCGAGCCCCACCCATGGGCGCTGGTGTTTGGGGGCGGCACCGCCGGGCTGTTCGAGGCCGAGGGTTTCTTGGCGCGGCGCCTGCGTGGAGGGCCGCGGGTCCGCGGCGTGCGGGAGCTGGTGGACGTCCCCCAGGACGCCCCGTCCGACCGCATCGGACTCGCGTTCGGTCTCACCGGGCCGCGCATGACGGTCACCACCGCGTGCTCCTCATCGACGATCGCGGTGGGGCTCGCCGCCGAGATCGTCGGCGGCGGCGAAGTCCAGGTCGCCGTTGCGGGCGGCACCGACGCGCTCTGCCGCCTGACGTACGCCGGCTTCAACTCGTTGCACGCGGTCGACCTTGCGCCCGCGAAGCCGTTCGACCGGCGCCGGCGCGGCCTCTCGCTGGGCGAGGGCGCCGGCGTGCTCGTGCTCGAGAGCGACGCGCACGCCCGTGCCCGCGGTGCGCTCCCGTACGCCCGGGTGCTCGGGTACGGGGCGACCAACGACGCGTTTCACATGACGCAGCCGGAGCCTTCCGGGGCGGCGTGGGCGCGAACCGTGCGCGACGCCCTGGCCAGGGCCGGGGTCGGAGCCGACGAGGTCGACTACATCAACGGCCACGGCACCGCGACCGAGCAGAACGACGCCGCCGAGTGCGCCGCGTACGGCCGGGTCTTCGGCGCGCGCCTTGCCGAGATCCCGGTCTCGTCGGTCAAGGGCGCCCTCGGACACTGCCTGTGCGCCGCGGGTGGGATCGAGGCCGCGGTGACCGCGCTGGCGATCGCCCGTGCCAGCGTGCCGCCCACGGCGGGGTTCGCCGAGGCCGACCCGGCCTGCCCCGTCGATGCGGTCCCCGGCGCCGCGCGGCCGCGCCCGGTTCGCCTGGCGCTCTCCGCCTCGTTCGCGTTCGGGGGCAACTCGGCGGTGCTGGTCCTCGGGAGCGCCGCGTGACCGGTCCGTCGTACATCCGGACCGCAGGCGCGGTGACGGCGGCCGGAACCGGGCTCGCGGCGCTGCTGCGCGCGGCGGGCGACGCCGATTGGCGGCCGGAGCTCGGCCTGGAGCGCCCGGACGCCGCGGAGCTGCCGGTGGCGACCTGCCGCGGGTTCACCACCGGAAACATCGTGCCGCCGCTCGTGGCCCGCCGGCTCGACCGCCCGGCGCGCTTACTCGCCGTGGCCGCGCGCGAGGCGTTGCGGGCCGCGGGCGAGCCGCTGCCGTGGGACCACGAACGGATCGGGGTCACCGCCGGCACCTGGAACGCCGGGACGTCGGCCCTCGTCGAGGTGCTGCGGGCCGTGTTCCTGGCCTCGCCGCAGGAGGCGCCGCCTGCCCAGTTCCCCTCCACGGTCGCCAACGCGCCGGCCAGCCAGCTCGGCATCCTCGACGCCCTCGGCGGGCCCAACGTGACCTTCGCCGAGAAACAGGTCGGCGGCCTGCGCGCGATCACGGAGGCGGCCCGCACGCTCGCCACGGGACGGGCGGACGCCGTGGTCGCCTGCGCCGTGGACGAGGCCGACTGGCTCAACGCCGAGGGGTACGAAAGGCTGCGCGCCCTGGCGGCCCCCGGCCGCCCCG